>NZ_JAMZEE010000019.1:0-77200 GCF_024704895.1 Bacteroides muris (ex Fokt et al. 2023)
TTCGGGGAAGACGACTCGTAGTAACTTATGTAGGGGGCGATTAGAATTCATGGGATTGATATTGCTTAATTTAACCGCAAAGATAATTCACTTTCGCGTATTAACATAATATACCCACAGGGTTTTCGGACTGATCCCATGTTCCAAAACAATGCATTATCCGGATTATTGATGTTGATTGGAATCTTTTTGAATTCATGGCAAATGGGGCTATTGGCTGTAAGTAGCAACATAATAAGTACGTTGACAGCCCTTATCTCAGGACTTCACTACCCCTTTTATCCTTTCTGTATGGATGCTGTTGGGATTGTGCAGTTGGCTGATGCCTGACATGCTACTCGTCTCTGATACAGAAACACCCGCTTCTTCCTCCATAAATTACTTACAATGTTTCAATATGGGTATAGGCCAGGTGATGTTTCAAGGAAACATGATGACCGGACTATTTTTCCTTGCAGGCATTCTCGTGAATTCCCGGAATGCAGCAGTATATACCATATTGGGAGCACTTCCCCCTCCTCCTAGCCATATTATTGGGAGTGGATTCCAAAGCTTTGAATATGGGTCTGATGGGATATAATGGCGCATTGTGTGCCCTTGCTTTAGGAGGTAAAAGCTGGATGAGCTGTATATGGGCTGTATGTTCCGTTTTACTCTCTGTTGTATTGCAAATTGTGGGAATGAATTGGGGAATTATTACATTGACCGCACCTTTCGTTCTCTCCGTATGGCTGACAATGGGAATAAAAATCTCTATCTCTTTTTCAAATTAGGCAGAAAGCAAGCCACTAACCCCAACAAAGGCATAAAAGCGCATACATTATAAACAGCCTCGATACCATATTTATCAGCCATACCTCCCAACACAGCCGAAGCGATACCGGCAATTCCAAAAGCGAAACCAAAGAACAATCCGGAAATCAAACCCAACTTATTGGGTAGCAATTCCTGGGCGTACAGCAATATGGCAGGAAAAGCGGAAGAAAGCATCAGACCGACACAGAAACTCAGCACTACCGTCCATGCAAGCCCTACATGAGGCATCATCATACTGAATGGAGCCGTTCCAAGAATGGAAGCCCAGATAACATACTTACGTCCGACCCTATCACCTACGGGACCTCCCACCAATGTTCCGATGGCAGTGGCCACCAGAAAGACAAACAAAAAGAACTGTGAGTCTTGAACAATGACACCAAATTTATGAATCAGATAGAATGTATAGTAGCTCGTCAAACTTGCCATATAGATATATTTGGAGAAGATAAGTATCAGCAAAATACTTATGGACAACACCGTCATCCTTGAAGAAAGGGGACGTTCTATCTTTCCTGCCACAAACATCGGGCTTTTCTTGATGTGGTTCAAGTAGGAACGAAACCAACGGCATATAGGAATCATTACCACGATAGCAATCAAGGCAAAAGCCGTGAAAAAGGCAATGTATCTCCTCCCGTAAGGAGCTACCAGCAAAGCCACCAGCAACGGTCCAAGTGAGCCTCCCAAATTCCCACCCACCTGAAACAGAGACTGCGCCAGTCCGCGTTTTCCGCCGGAAGCCAGAAAGGCAATGCGCGATGCCTCTGGATGGAGTACAGACGAACCGATACCCACAATGAATACCGAAGCCAGCAACCAATACAGATTAGTAGCAAAAGCCAGATTCATGATACCGACCAAAGTAAAGCCCATACCTATCGGCAATGACCAGGCAATGGGGCGCTTATCAAAGAACAATCCCATTAGAGGCTGAAACACGGACGCCGACATCTGATACACTAACGTAATCAGACCAATCTGGACAAAACTCAAGGATAAATCCTCCTTGAACAAAGGGTATACCGCCGAAATGACTGATTGCAGCATATCGTTCAAGCAATGCGAAATACTCAATGCTATAAGAATTGGAAAAGCAATTCTACGGATAGTAGGCCTCTGATTCTGTATCATCTTATATTGTCTATTACAAAAACGGTGCAAAGGTACGTAAAAAACACATATCCAATCCACATTTAGACAAAACTCCCCGATTCCCTGCGCAGTTCAGCCGAGAATCGGGGAGTTTTATCTTTACCGGTTATCTTTATCAGTTCAGCAATCCCGGATTGGCTTCTGTCGCCTCTTTCGGAATGGCCAATGTATAACGAGCATCATCTTCTTCGAGTACATAACGCGTACCGCCAAGCACTTTCTCCAAACGCGGACGGGTGGAACGACGAAGGTCAAACCAGCGATGTCCTTCAAAAGCAAGTTCACGGGCACGTTCATCTAATATTTCCTGTACCAACGCTTCCTTATTCATGGCATTGACAACAACGATTTTCGCTTCGTAGGCCTCCGGTGCATAACGTTTCCGCATCAGTTCCAGCAGGCGGGTACGTGCCTGAGGCAGTTGTCCAAGTTGGGCGGCAGCCTCGGCAGCCGTCAGATATATTTCACCTACACGGAAAGTACACAAGTAGTTATTGCTTCCCGCCTTCTTATTCTTCCGAAAACCTTTTTCATCCGTTTCAGCAAAATATTTGTTCAGCCGAAGGTCGTTCTCAGCATAAAGGGAGAGAAAAACCGGAGTAGCTAGAGCAGCCCCATTGATTGTACTGCTCAGAGGTGTCTCCAGTGGAGTAATATTTTCCACGGAATTATAACTGTTAGGAAGAGTTGCAGCGGCATCATTCAAATCTACCAATACAGACTTCACAGCAAGCACTGCCTCAGCAGCATCCCAAGCCGCCTGCCACTCGCCCTTGTAAAGGGATACGCGTGACTGAAACGCCTCTACCGAAGCCGCATTGAAACGATATGAATATCTCTGCTCCCATTCTGCCTTCGTGACCAGTTTGCGTGCCTCATCAATATCTGCTTGGATGGAAGCATAAACTTCTTCCACTGTATTGCGTTTCAAGACTTTCTCCAAATCCGTATCTAATTTCAGCGGCACTGATTTGGTATCCAAAGCTCCTTCCTTAGTATAGGGCTGTCCATAAAGATTTACCAATAAGAAATGTACATAAGCACGGAGCATATACGCTTCTCCTACAAGCTGATTAATCTCTTCCTCAGTGCCTTCCTTAATATCACTTCTGCTCTCAATAACATGATTGGCAATAAAAAGCACATTGTAATACTTGGCCCATTCAAACGATGAGGTATAGGCATTGGGAGCAAGGTCGTTCCAGCGCTCTATATCCATATAATAGTTCTGGTCGTATTCATTGTCACGCACCTGCATCTCGTCGGAACGGAAACAAGCCATTCCCCGGTCACTGAATTTACTCACGTCCTTATAAGAACGGGCAAGCAACGCTCTGTACTCAGCCAAAGAATTGGGAATGACACTACCGGTAGGCTGTATATCCAGGTAGTTGTCGCATGCCGCAAGCAGAAGCATGCAGGCCATTATCATCAGACTTATTGTTTTCTTCATTTTCTTTCTGCTTTTGAAGTTAGAAATTCAAGTTCAAACTGAATGTAACCGATTTGGGTACGGGAGTCGCATAAGGGTTGTACATCGACTCCGGATCCATGTAGTTATTATATCCCGAACCGAATACAAAGAGATTACGTCCCTCTACCGATACTGTTGCCGAGTTCATCCCCAGACGCTTTGTCAGGAGTTCAGGGATACGGTAGCCCAGACGCAGATTCTGCAAACGCACGTAGTTCAACTTCTTCACCCAAATGTCCAAGTCCCTCCAGATGGGTTTGGCATCATACCAGGAATACTCCTCCGGGTTGGAAGCGCTTGTCATAAACGCCGGGAACTCAGTATCCGGATTCTCCGGTGTCCAGCGGTTCAAGACATCGCGGTTATAGTTCTTACCATAGTCAGGATTGATGATTTGATACGTGGGCTGTGTGCGTACATACCCGCCAAATGTCAAAGAGAAATTGACATTCAGTTCCCAGTTCTTATAGCTGAAGGTATTAATCAAACCTCCCGTATAAGGAGCATCGCTACTTCCGATATACGAGTAGAAGGTTCTCTCTTCGGCTGCAGTGACATCGGAAGAGGCAATGCCTATCCCCCACTCGTCCTTCAGGCGGTAGAGTTCCTTCAAGGTCACTTTCTCCCCTTCCGGGTTATAGAACATCATGTTACCGGTTTCCTTATCCACACCCGCAGTCTTCAAGGCGAAGATTGCTCCTACGGGATAGCCTTCACGACCCGGAGTGGTCTGCTGCTCTGGTATGTTTTCCTGTAGCACCTTATTGCCGTTATAAGCAAAATTGAAATTCGTGTACCAGGAGAAGTTCTTCGTCGTTATGTTACGGGTAGACAAACTGATTTCCACACCTTTGTTTTCCATACTTGCCCAGTTGACGTTCATGGAAGTAAAGCCCGTCTCTAAAGGAAGCATGCGCAGAGCTATCAAGTCGGTACCCTTACGGTAATAATAGTCCACGCTCAGGTTGATGGCTTGGTTCAATACAGAAAAATCAAAGCCGGCATTAACCGATTGCGTCTTTTCCCAACGTAATTTCTTGTTAGGAGCGGAATTAATGACAATCATGTCTTCCGACACACCGGGCAGAATGCTTTCCGACCGGTAGGTGCCCAGCAGGAACGGAGAGGTATTCTTGTCAATGTTCCCCTGCAAACCGTAGGATGCACGGAACACCAAGTTATCCACCCACTTGGCCTGCTGCATAAACGGTTCTTGTGACAGACGCCACAAGGCACTGACAGAATAAAGAGGAAGATAGCGGTACTTCTTATCCACACCGAAAAGATCGGAACCGTCAAAACGGATACTTCCTCCCACCGTGTAGCGATTCAATAAAGAGTAAGAGGCCGTAGAGTAGAAAGATACATAAGCATTCTCCTTATACGTCGTCTGATGGAGCGGGAAAGACGTGGCGTAACTTTCGTTGGGAAAAATCACCGGTTTGGTCGTCAACGTCTTGCGGTCGAAGCCATACCCTGCCGAGAACAAGGTTTCATACCAGGTCTTGCGCAGCTCGGTACCCGCCATCACTTCCAGTTCATGAATATCATTGAAGCTGTCGCGATATTCTCCCATCGCCTTCCAAGTAATCTGTGAATTGGAGTTCTCATAAGACTTCTGCATACCTCCTTCGGGCAGGAAGTGTTTGGTTTCTCCGCCCTGGGAGTATTCGCTCAACTTATAGTAATAGCGCATGGCATAGCTTTCCCAGTCCGCTATTTCTTCTCTGGAAGTCTTTTCCAACTGATAGCCAAACTGGGAAGTCAGTTTCCACTTGTCATTGAACCGTAGCTCTGCATCAAATATAGATGAAAAAGAATTCACCACGCTTTCATTGGACGTGTTCTGCCGTTCTTCAAAGATGTTGAATCCTAAATCCTTATCTGTGTTGTTCTGAATATCGTAGTCGTAATTATAGTTGCCATTCTTGTCATAAAGTTCAAAATACGGATTAGCCTTGCGTGAATAGAACACGGGATTCGACATACCGTATGCATCTGTCAAGTAATTGGTATTTTTGCGACGGTTGGCAAACATGGAGGCACCCACTTTCAGTATACTGTTCACCTTATAGGAAGTCTTTCCTACCAAGTTGAAACGGTCCATACCCACACCGTCCACATTTCCATCCTCTTTATAATAGCCGAAAGAGGTATAATACGTAACCCTTTCCGTACCGCCGGAAAGGCTCAAGTTATATTCCTGGCTGAAAGCATCGCGAAAAAGGATATCTCCCCAGTTTGTATTAACACTCTTCAAACGGTTGATGGCAGCTTGTGTATCACTGCTCAAGGCATCCCATCCTCCATTCTGAAAAGCAGACAACTCATTGTAATTGGAAAGAATATTATATACGCCTCCTTTATGATTGTCCGGAGAATAGTTATCACGGATTATATCCATTTCCAATCCTACTTTCTCCGCTGAGTTCAGCAAGTTCAACCGGTCAAGGCTCAATGTAGGAGTATAGGCAAACCGGGACGAGAAACTGATAACCGGTTTACCGACCTTCCCTTTCTTTGTTGTAATCACAATGACGCCATTGGCTGCCCTCGCACCATAGATGGCAGTGGCTGCCGCATCCTTCAGGATGGTGATATTCTCAATATCTGCCGGATTCAAGCCTGCAATGGAAGATTGCTTCATGTTGGTGATGTCATTCAGCTCATCCGGTTCGGGAACATCCGTTCCCTCCAAAGGAATGCCGTCCAGCACCCACAAAGGGTCTTGTGTACCATTCAATGAAGCGGTACCGCGAATGCGTATCTTTGCCGGAGCACCCGGAGCACCGGAAGTCGGGCTGACAGAAAGTCCGGCAATTTGTCCGGCAAGTGCCTGGTCGATACTTTTTACCGCACCGATGGTCTCGTCCGATATATCCAGTTTGGATACCGCTGCCGTCAGCTTGCGGCGCTCCACTGTCTGGTAACCCGTCACAACAACGGCATCGAGCATTTGGGAAGATGCATGAAGTGTTATTTCATAATGTTCCTTTCCCGGAACAAGCTTCACTTCCAATACGTCATATCCCACGTAGCTACAAAAGAAACGGGTTATCCCCGCAGGTATAGCGATAGAGAACTGACCATCCACATCAGTGATGACCCCCATTGTAGTCTGAGCACTCCCCGCTTTTTTCAAGTCTTCCGCAGTCACATAAACGGAAGCACCGATAAGCGGTAGGTTATCCTCTGAAGATATTACTACGCCCCGGACTTTTTTCTCTGCAGCAAAAGCAGATGACAAAGCTCCTACAAGGCATAGCAAAACGATTAATACACGTTTTTTCATGCGTTACATATAAAATTAAATTAATACTCAAAATTAGGGATTAAGGGTTAGTTACTAACGATTTATCGCTAATCCCTAATCGCTAGCCCTTAATCCCCAGTGCCGTATTGATACGCAAAATCAAATCCTTATAATGATATTTAGTAGCTATATCCGATGTACCCAAACGGCTCTGAAGCAGTTCCTTGATGCGGAGCAACTCGCCACGCTTCACTGAAATGACATCCGATACGCGGTTTATCTGCGAACCGTAGAAGTTCAGTTCGCGGTGGGCACCCATACGGTCGGCATCCAAGGTCTTACCGGCATGCTCGTCACAACTGCAAAGGGCAGTCTGATGGTCTAGCAAGAAGTGGTTGTCCATCAGTTTTTTGTTTATTTTCACTCCTTCGCTTTCGGCAGCTGCTGTAATCAGTGCATCTACGAAGTTCTTCTGCAAGGCGCGTGTCATGACGTCCGGCAAGGCACCGCGTTCCGTAGTGGCAAAGATGTTGCGATGCAGGCCATCCATCAGCTCTACTACCGTGAAAGCCTTTTTGCCGTTCACCGATTCGTTCTCCAACATACGCATCAGGCGGTTGTTGCCCAGCAAATCCCAAAGAATATAGGATTGAGCATTCTTCAGCACTTGTGTCGGTGCATTCTCCACTACGCCCAGCGGAGTGTTACGCAGCAAGTAGGTGTACTCTCCCACTTCCGTGTCGAACAGCCATTTGGGATAGGTCAGCACTTCGTCCAGCAGAAACTTCAAGGCTGCTTGCTGCTTCTCTTTTTCTACGAAGGTGTAGGTTTTCTGTCCGTCGCCCACAACGGTGTTTTCTATATAGATACCGCCAATGTTTGCCAATACATGATAAAGATAATTGTTCCATTGGTTGATAACCGCATAGTATAAGCGGGAAGCTTCTTCATAAGTCTGTCCCTTCTCGCCGGTAGTAGTCCATTGGATGATTTGAGGAACAATACGCTTCAAGTTCTCAATGCCCAGCAGAGACGAGCGGACAGCATCATCTCCCAAATCTTCATTCTGCGCACGCGGGTCTACTGCATCACGTACATCCTGCGCCTCACTATATTTATATAAACGGTCTGCATGACGGCTCAGGAAGTCGGCAAGCAAATCCTTCTCTGCCCCTGGGGTTTCTTTACCATACCAACGATAGCCGTATTCTATGGCAAACATATCATACGGACCGATATGGGGAGAAAGCGCCGTAACACCGTCACCCGGCTGTGACACATAGTTGAAACGTGCATAGTCCATGATAGAGGAGGAAGTGGTATTCATACAGTCCGTAAATGTTCTGGAACGCAGGGAATCTGTCGGAAAAGTCCAGGAAGCAATCATATTGTGACGCAAGCCCAGCGAGTGACCCACTTCATGGCATGCCACAAAACGCATGGCATCACCCATCAGTTCATCCGGCAGCCTTACTCCTCTTGCTTCGGGACGTACGACACCGGTTTGCACTGTAATCCATTCCTGAAGCATGCCCAGCACATTATGCCACCACATGATGTCCGCTTCCAATATCTCACCCGAACGGGGGTCGAGGATAGAGGGACCCATGGCATTGGCTTTGGTGGAGGCGGCATAGGTCAGCACGGAGTAGTTCACGTCATCCTTATCCACATTCATGCTGTCCGTCAACTCCCTTGCAACGATGGCATTCTTGAATCCGGCACGTTCAAAAGCAGCCTGCCAATCCTCGATTCCCTGCTTGATATATTTCCGCCAACGATAGGGAGTGGAGTTCTCAATGTAGAACACAATCGGTTTGGCCGGTTCCACCAATTCACCGCGAAGGTAACGCTCCCGGTCTTCTGGTTTCGGTTCCAGACGCCAGCGAGTGATGAACGGTTTCTTGTCTACACGCTGCTGACCGTCACTGTAATTCAATAACGGATTGGTAAAATAACCTACACGCGGACTATCCAGACGTCCCATCATCGGTTTCTCCGGCAACAGCAACAGAGAGGAACTGACTTCGACCGTAACAAACACAGTCGTTGTTCCCTCGGTCACCTTAGTAGTCAGTTCGGAAGTAGCTACCACATTGTTCTCAAAAGCTTTGATAGATAAAATGCGGGAGAGATTCTTGATGGCTGAAGTTCCCAGGTTGATATTCGTAAAGACATTATTGATACTCGTATCCGTACCATCATAAATATCGTTGACCTTGACCACTATCATGGTAGAGTCGTTATTGAATGCCTCTATCTTGAAGCCGGCTATCAGCGGAGAAATATAATTATCTAGTACAGACTGCCGTATGGCATCCTCATCCGGTGCCAACGGAAGCGGACGACTCTGACGTACCAACAGCTTGTTGGCAGCCTTGTCCAATTCAAAACGCACCATCTGATTTTCGTAATTCGTACCACGGTTTACACCCGCCTCATTCAGTTCGGAAGGAACACGCTGCAATTTATTTACTACCAGCATATCACGTCCCAGCAGCCTTGCCGGCACTTCAAAGTAATAATCGCTCTTCTTCTGGTAAACATTGAACATTCCCTTGCAGGCAATAGCACCGGAACCTGTCAATTTCTCATAGTCGCTCTTGGATTGAACGCTGTCCTTGGCTTCACTCTTCTTTTTCTTACGGAACCATCCCATAGCTTCGGGAGAAGCAAAATCAGATGTACCGGCATACAACAATACGGCAGGCTCACACATGAGTACTCCCGCAACTGCCACGACTGGCAGGATTGTCTTCAATTTCATCAATTCAAACTCTAACTTTAATGCAACAATAGTCCGTTAACTCTCTCTGACGTATGTTAATAAATACCAACCGCCAGTCTGTTCCACCTCCATAGAACGGTAAACGGGGCGCAAAGATAGTAAAAGTATATTTTAAAAGTCACTAAACAACGCTCATTTATGTTTTTCCATAAACAATATGAAGACTTTTACATATATATCACTTTTTCTCCTATCCTCTATCATTTCTTCTTCACATAAGATTTTGTACCATTGATACCAAATTATCTTCCCCAAGTGGAGGCAAAACAATGATAATATTGTATCTTTGCACCGTTTTTAACTTAGAAAATAAATAAGATAACAACAATATGATAGCTAAAATCAATCAGCTTCTGCAGGAAGTAGAGGCGCTGAAAGCCGCTAACGCCGAGGAATTAGAGGCACTCCGCATCAAGTACCTCAGTAAAAAAGGAGCCATCAATGACTTGATGGCAGATTTCCGCAATGTAGCCGCCGAACAGAAAAAAGAGGTGGGTATGCGCTTGAACGAACTGAAAAACAAAGCACAAGAAAAGATTGCCGCTTTGAAAGAACAGTTCGAAAGCCAAGATACCGGCTGTGACGATATTGACTTGACCCGTTCAGCCTACCCGGTAGAATTAGGAACCCGCCATCCGCTCTCCATCGTGAGAAACGAAATCATTGATATATTTGCCCGTATGGGATTTAACATTGCCGATGGACCGGAAATGGAAGACGACTGGCACGTATTCTCCTCCATGAATTTTGCCGAAGACCATCCGGCACGCGACATGCAGGATACATTCTTCATCGAAAATGATACAGAAAACGTATCACACAGCATCATTCTTCGTACACACACTTCCAGCGTGCAAAGCCGTGTTATGGAGACTACACAGCCTCCTATCCGCGTACTTTGTCCGGGACGTGTATACCGTAATGAAGCCATCAGCTACCGCGCACACGCATTCTTCCACCAAGTAGAAGCCTTATACGTAGATCGCAATGTGTCTTTCACTGACTTGAAGCAGGCCTTATTGCTCTTTGCTCAAGAGATGTTCGGCAGTGACACCAAGATTCGTCTACGTCCTTCCTATTTCCCCTTCACAGAGCCGAGTGCCGAAATGGATATCAGCTGCAACATCTGCGGCGGCAAGGGCTGTCCTTTCTGCAAGCATACGGGTTGGGTAGAAATTCTGGGATGCGGTATGGTAGATCCGAATGTATTGGAGCTGAACGGAATAGACAGCAAAGTGTATAGCGGATATGCCCTGGGTATGGGTATCGAACGCATCACCAACTTAAAATACCAGGTGAAAGATCTTCGTATGTTCTCTGAAAATGACACACGCTTCTTGAAAGAATTCGAGAGTGCTTACTAAATATAGTGAATAACGGTTAGTGATTAGTGATTAATAAGTTGCGCATTCTCAGCATATCATTAATCACCCATCACTAACCACTCATCGCTAACCACTATTTTTCGCTATGGCAAAAGACAAACTTGTAACCTCCGGCTATTGCCTTATCCTGGCTGCCAATTTCCTTTTGTATTTTGCCTTTTATCTGATACTACCGGTTCTTCCATTCTACCTGACTGAGGTATTCCATACCGGAAATGCAGCAGTAGGTGTCATCTTGTCATGCTACACCATTGCCTCGCTCTGCATACGCCCGTTTTCGGGATACCTGCTCGACACACTGGCCCGCAAGCCTCTTTATCTGGTGGCATATTTCATCTTTATCACCATTTTCGCAGGTTACATGTTGGCGGGAGTCCTATCCATATTCATTATGTTGCGGGTTGTCCACGGCCTTGCATTTGGAATGGTTACTGTAGCAGGAAATACAATTGTGATTGACATTACCCCTTCATCCCGTCGCGGCGAAGCCGTAGGATATTATGGACTGATGAACAATACAGCCATGAGCTTCGGTCCAATGATTGGCCTTTTCATGCATGACATATATTCTTTTGAAACGATTTTCACCTGCTCGCTCATATCGGGAACTATCGGTTTTGTTGCCGCATGCCTCGTCAAGACCCCACCCAAACAACCCGTCAAACGAGAACCTATCTCATTGGACCGCTTTGTGCTCCTGAAAGGTATCCCGGCAGGAATCGCACTGCTCTTGCTTTCCATACCATATGGCATGACAAGTACTTATGTAGCCATGTATGCCAAAGAAATAGGAATTACCTTGAATTCCGGATTGTTCTTTACTTTTATGGCCGTCGGCATGGCAGTGTCCCGTATGTTCTCCGGCAGACAAGTGGATAAGGGACGTATCACCCAAGTCATAACTTTAGGGTTGTATCTAGTATGTAGCTGTTTCTTCATATTGTCCACCTGCGGACTATTGATGAAGACCGTCCCGGAACTGACAAACATATTGTTTTTTATGGTTGCCCTCCTATTAGGAGTAGGCTTCGGGACAATGTTCCCCGCCTTCAATACGCTGTTCGTAAACCTGGCTCCCAACAACCAGCGCGGAACAGCAACCTCTACCTACCTGACTTCATGGGATGTAGGCATTGGCATAGGTCTGACAGCAGGAGGTTATATCGCACAGATTACCTCCTTCGATATGGCATATTTTTTCGGAGCTTGCCTCACGGTTATCTCCATCTTTTATTTCAACCTGAAAGTATCTCCTCACTATCATAAAAACAAATTAAGATGAGAAAGAAAGAACGTTATGAAAAAATCCTTGCTTGGTTCAGGGAGAACGTTCCCGTAGCCGAAACAGAGTTGCATTATGACAATCCGTTCGAACTGTTGATAGCGGTTATTCTCTCTGCACAGTGTACGGACAAACGCGTCAATATGATTACCCCTGCCCTTTACCGGGACTTCCCTACTCCCGAAGCACTCGCTGCTACTACTCCCGACGTGGTATACGAGTATATCCGCAGCGTGTCCTATCCCAACAACAAGGCCAAACACCTTGTAGGCATGGCTCAAATGCTGGTGAAAGACTTTCACAGTGAGGTCCCCAATACTCTTGAAGAACTGGTAAGACTACCCGGTGTAGGCCGCAAAACAGCCAATGTCATCCAATCTGTCGTTTTCAATAAAGCGGCTATGGCAGTAGATACACACGTGTTCCGGGTCAGCCACCGCCTAGGTCTCGTATCTGATAAATGTACAACTCCGTTCAGTGTCGAAAAAGAATTGGTAAAACATATACCGGAAACAGACATCCCCATAGCTCACCATTGGCTTATCCTGCACGGTCGATATGTATGCCAAGCGCGTACTCCCCAATGTGATAACTGCGGTTTGCAATTAATGTGCAAATATTACTGCCAGAAATATAAAGTTAGCAAAGAGAGCGGCAAAGATAAAGAATAAACAACGGTTTAATAGCAAAAAAAAGAAATAAATACTAACTTTGCGCTCACAAAAAAGAAATTAATAACACTTTTAAATAATATAGAATATTATGACAATTGATCAATTTAACTTTGCCGGGAAAAAGGCATTTGTCCGTGTGGACTTCAACGTGCCCTTGGACGAAAACTTCAACATTACAGATGATACCCGTATGCGTGCCGCTCTTCCTACATTGAAGAAGATTTTGGCCGATAACGGTAGTGTAATTATCGGTTCTCACCTCGGTCGTCCGAAAGGTCCTGCTGACAAGTTCTCTTTGAAGCACATTCTGAAGCATCTCGAAGAGTTGTTGGGTGTTGAGGTGCAATTTGCTAACGATTGCATGGGTGAAGAAGCTGCAGTAAAGGCTGCTGCTCTGCAACCGGGTGAAGTATTGCTGCTCGAGAACCTCCGTTTCTACGCTGAAGAGGAAGGCAAACCCCGCGGTTTGGCTGAAGATGCTACAGACGAAGAAAAGAAAGCTGCCAAAGCAGCTGTTAAAGAAAGCCAGAAAGAATTCACCAAGAAATTGGCTTCCTATGCAGATTGCTATGTAAACGACGCATTCGGTACCGCTCACCGTGCACATGCTTCTACTGCATTGATTGCTAAATATTTCGACAAGGACAACAAGATGTTCGGTTACTTGATGGAAAAAGAAGTAAAAGCTGTTGATAAAGTTTTGAACGATATCCAACGTCCGTTTACTGCCATCATGGGTGGTTCCAAGGTTTCTTCTAAGATTGAAATCATTGAAAACCTGCTGAACAAGGTAGACAACCTGATTATTGCCGGTGGTATGACTTATACTTTCACCAAAGCTATGGGTGGCAAGATTGGTATTTCTATCTGCGAAGATGACAAACTGGATTTAGCTCTTGACCTGATGAAGAAAGCAAAAGAAAAAGGTGTAAACCTTGTTTTAGCTGTTGATGCCAAGATTGCCGATTCTTTCTCCAACGATGCCAACACCAAGTTCTGCCCGGTTAACGAAATTCCTGATGGATGGGAAGGTCTTGATATCGGTTCTGAGACTGAAAAGATTTTTGCAGATGTCATCAAGAACTCCAAGACTATCCTTTGGAACGGCCCGACGGGGGTATTCGAATTCGAGAACTTTACTCACGGTTCACGTGCTGTAGGCGAAGCTATCGTAGAAGCTACCAAAAACGGTGCTTTCTCACTCGTAGGCGGCGGTGACTCTGTTGCTTGTGTCAACAAGTTCGGCTTGGCAAGCGGTGTATCTTACGTATCTACTGGTGGTGGTGCATTGCTCGAAGCAATCGAAGGAAAAGTTCTTCCGGGTATCGCTGCAATCAACGAATAAAAATAAGTAAAGCACATATAAAGCTGCACTTAATTTTCGGAAAACACAAACCGAACATTTGAGTGCAGCTCTTCTTTTTGTCTTATTATATCTATTAATAATGAAAATCACAAAGAAAAACATCATACTACTATTAGCCTTGATGCTGACTACACTTGCCCATGCACAGGCTTCCATTGGAGAAAAAGCAAAGAAAGACTTGATACAAAAAACGTCCTTCGGTGGCTACGTCATAGGAAAAGCAACAATCACCGACCAAGACTTGGATGCAAGCACCAAAAGCCATACAGACTTTGACATAAGATTAGTACGCGCCTATGTGGACGGTAAAGTTCTGGATTTTAAATATAAACTACAATTAGAGCTGAACGGCAAACCGGGAGACTACGCTAACGAAAAAGGTGTGCGCATTGTGGATGCCTGGGCGGAATGGCAAAAGTACAAATTCTTTTATGTACGCTTCGGACAATTCAAACGCGCCTTCACCTTCGAGAACCCCATGAACCCGTGGGACATTGGTTTCGGTGCCTATTCCCAACTCATCACCAAACTGGCAGGCATGAGCGACCGCGTAGGCGAGCATTCCAGCAACGGACGTGACTTGGGGCTTCAATTCCAAGGCGACTTTCTGCCCATAGGTAATAACAGGCACAACTTCGTCCACTATCAGGTAGGTGTCTACAACGGGCAAGGCATCAACCATAAGGACGAGAACCGTTCCAAGGATATCATCGGAGGAGTCTATGTCCATCCCGTCAAGGAGCTTGCCGTCGGAGTATTCGGCTGGACAGGCGACTATACGAAAAACGGAATCACCGTCGACCGCAACCGCATGGCATTCGGTCTGAAGTATGAGTCGGCATGGACCGTACGCGCCGAATATGCCACTAGTGAAGGACACAAAATAACCGACTATGACAGTAACGGCATCCTGAAAGAGGGCACCTCGGACAAAGCAGACGCCTGGTACGTAATGATAGGCGCTCCACTCAGTCCTAAATTGAAAGTTTATGCAAAATGGGATGTATACAGAGACAAGAAAGAGTGGAGTTCGCAAAAGGCACTTTATTGCCTTGCCGCCAACTACTATTTCTATAAAAACCTAAAAATACAGGCAAACTACACTTACACGAACAACAGAAGTACCGCCAATGACGGCCATTACAACACTTTTGACTTGCAGCTCTACTGGCGTTTCTAAACAGAGTTTCACGTATAAAATAAATAATCATTCAATAACCATTTAACCCCAATACCATGTATAAAATATTCAAAGGTTTTCATTTAGTGGAAGCCTATCAAGAACTTAAGAAAGCTAAGCGTTTGGCAGAAGACCGAACTGTATCCAGAGTTATCAAGCTCATTATCGCCAGCTCGATCGCTCTGGTGCTGTGGATTCTTCCCATCAGCGCCTTTGGAGTGGAAGGCCTGACCTTAATTGAACAACGACTGATTTCCATATTCGTCTTTGCCACCTTGATGTGGGTATTCGAAGCTGTACCGGCATGGACTACTTCCGTACTGATTGTGGTGTTACTGCTGTTAACCGTTTCTGACAGCAGCCTATGGTTCTTCAGGCAAGGCTACTCTCCCGAAGAATTGGGACAGACAGTAAAGTACAAATCCATCATGCACTGTTTTGCCGACCCCATCATCATGCTGTTCATCGGCGGATTCATTCTGGCGATTGCCGCCACGAAGAGTGGTCTGGACGTGCTGTTGGCGCGAGTAATGCTAAAACCCTTCGGTACACAGTCGCGCTACGTACTGTTAGGCTTTATCTTAGTGACTGCCTTCTTCTCCATGTTCCTCAGCAACACAGCCACCGCTGCTATGATGCTTACCTTCCTCACCCCGGTATTGAAAGCGCTTCCCGCTGACGGAAAAGGGAAAATAGGCCTGGCACTCGCCATTCCGGTAGCAGCCAACGTGGGTGGTATGGGAACCCCTATCGGCACACCGCCCAATGCCATTGCCTTGAAATACCTGAACGACCCCGAAGGTTTGAACATGAATATCGGCTTCGGTGAATGGATGAGCTTTATGATGCCTTATACCATCATCGTGCTGTTTATCGCCTGGTTCATTCTTCTACGCCTGTTCCCTTTCAAGCAGAAGACCATTCAACTGCAGATAGAAGGCGAAGCCCAAAAAGACTGGCGCTCTATCGTGGTCTATATCACCTTTGCCATTACCGTACTGTTATGGATGTCCGACAAGTTTACCGGCGTCAATTCCAATGTAGTAGCCATGATTCCGGTAGCGGTATTTTGTATTACTGGAGTCATTACGAAACGAGACCTTGAAGAAATCAGTTGGAGCGTACTCTGGATGGTTGCCGGCGGATTCGCTTTAGGCGTGGCATTGAATGAAACCGGACTGGCCAAACACATGATTGAGGCTATCCCCTTCAACACATGGTCGCCTATCGTAATGATTGTAGGTTCAGGGCTTATCTGCTATGCCATGGCAAACTTCATCTCGCACACGGCTACTGCCGCCTTGCTCGTCCCCATCCTTGCCATTGCCGGTATCAGTATGCGCGATACGCTTCAACCCATGGGAGGAGTACTCACCTTATTGGTAGGCGTGGCTCTCGGTTCATCCCTTGCAATGGTGTTACCCATCAGTACCCCGCCCAATGCACTGGCGCATGCCACAGGCATGATTAAACAAAAAGACATGGAAAAAGTAGGTCTCATTATGGGAGCCATCGGCTTGATACTGGGATATGCCATGCTGATTTTACTGGGCTCAAGCGGACTGCTGTAAGGCAGCTTTTTGAATGGTTTCTCAAAAAGGAATTCTATTTTTGGTATTCTTTTTGTACTTTTGTGAAGTATACCTTCTTAAAGATACAAATTTATGAACGAGAAAACCATACAAGAGCAATATCTGCATATCATTGCCCTGCTAAAGCAACAACGGTTGAAAGAGGCTCAGTCGCAACTGGAATCCTTCTTATGGAACAGTGGAAACTGGGCTCTCCGCAACCGCTTGGAACAAGTGCAAACATCCTACCGGTATATGCTGCAATACATGCGCCAAGGAATAAACGACCCTGCACGGCAGAAACTCTACTGCCAAATACAGACCGAGACTTGGGAAATCGCTGACCAAGCCCGTCTATCCCTGCTTGACGGGGTTTCCACACACTACTACCATTCCCTGCGCAATAACCGCGAACGCCTTCCAAAAGAATACAACATTGCCACCCTACAGAAGGTATTGGAGTCTTTCCCCGATGACTTAGCCGTCTGCCAGCTGATGCCAGACAACCAAGGCCTGGATGCCATACTGCAACGGCACGAACAAACCGCCCAAGTCCTTTTCCTCTCCACATGGAGTAACAGCAACTGGTCTACAGAAGCAGAACAGCAGGCCAAAGGATTATTGGAATCAGAAATGCTTCCCGTCAATGACTTATGCTTGTTTACCGGCGCTGTCATGCTCAGTCTGATAGAATGCTTTGACGCCCACAAATTCTCATGGTTGCTGGATGCCTTCACACATGCCAATACGCAAGTAAACCAACGGGCTCTGGTGGGAATTGCTTTCACTCTTCTTGTTCATCCTACCCGCTTGCAGCTCTATCCCGAACTGACAGCCCGCCTTTCCCTGCTCAATGAGGACGGCAGTTTCGGCAAGCAACTGAACCGCATTTACATCGAACTGCTCCGCAGTCAGGAAACAGAAAAGATAAACAAGAAAATGCGTGAGGAAATCATACCGGAGATGATGAGGAACGTGAACATCATGCGCAATATGAAATTCGGCTTCGAAGAGAATCCCGATGAGAATGACCTTAACCCGGATTGGGAGAAAGCCTTTGAAAGTTCCGGGCTGGAAGATAAGATAAGGGAAATGAACGAACTGCAACTGGAAGGCGCCGATGTCTACATGAGTACGTTTTCCCAGCTCAAGACTTATCCGTTCTTCAAGGAGCCACACAACTGGTTCTATCCGTTCGACATGCACCACTCCAGCATCATCAAGGAATTCGGATTCAAGCCTACCGGAGACAATGCCATACTCTCCCTCATCCTCCAATCCGGTTTCTTCTGCAATAGCGACAAGTATTCCCTCTGCTTCATAATGGCACATATACCGCAATCACAGCGTACGATGATGCTCAGCCAGATGACTTCCCAAAATTTGGATGCGCTCATGGACGAAAGCAAATCCTCTGCCCTGCAACAATATGCCGAACGGCCGGATGTCATCAGCAACCAGTATATCCACGACTTATACCGTTTCTTCAAGTTGAGCCAACGCAGACACGAGTTCCGCGACATCTTCAAAGAGGAGATAGCCCTACACCGCATCCCGGTACTCAAAGAGACTCTGTGCAAACCGGGTTTGCTGGTTGCCATTGCCGACTTCCACTTCCGCAAAGAGCATCCGACAGAAGCATTGGAACTTTACAAAGAATTGATAGCCCTGAAGCAGGCAGATGCCAACATTTATCAAAAAGCAGGCTATTGCCTGCAAAAAGAAAAGCGGTACAAGGAGGCGATAGCCGCTTACCTGAAAGCCGATGTCCTGAAACCCGACCATGTCTGGACAATCCGCCATCTCGCTACTTGCTACCGACAGACAAAAGACTTTACATCCGCATTGGAATACTACAAGAAGGTAGAGGCAATCCAGCCTGAAAACCATAATGTCCTTTTCTACGCCGGAAGCTGTCTTGCCGAACAAGAAAGATATGAAGAGGCACTGCAATACTTCTTCAAGCTGGATTTCATCGAAAGTAATTGCATCAAGGCATGGCGTGCTATAGGTTGGTGCTCGTTTGTCAACGGCAAACATGAACAAGCAATGAAGTATTACGAAAAGATACTTGCCTCCAAGCCGCTCGCGGCAGACTATCTCAATGCCGGACATGTTTCCTGGAGAACGGGCAACATAGAAAAGGCCGCCGAACTTTACAGTAAAGCAGCCTTGGAATATGGCGGGCAGGATATTTTCAGAGAAATGTTCTGCAAAGACAAAGAAATGCTCATCAAGCAAGGACTCGACGAAAAAGACATTCCTTTGATAATGGACTTGATTTAAACAGTCAGCAACTCCCTGTACAGCCTTTGTACGGGGAGTCCCATTATGTTATAGTAGCTTCCGGATATATTTTCCACTCCGATGAACCCGATCCACTCTTGCACGCCGTAGGCTCCTGCCTTATCCATAGGATGATATTTATCCACATAGCAGGCAATTTCTTCTTCACTCAATCCGGCAAAACGCACTTCGGTTGCTGCGGCAAAGCTGCGCTGCCACCCGGCAGTAGTGATACAGACACCGGTAAACACTTCATGGGTACGTCCGGACATGTCACGCAGCATTTGCATGGCATCCTCCCTATCCCCGGGCTTCCCAAGCACCCGTCCATCCAGCCAGACAATGGTATCTGCTGTAATCATCAGCTCACCCGGCTGCATCATGTTCCGATAGGCATCCGCTTTTTTCTTAGATATGTAGAGGGGAATTTCTGCCCCTTTCAATGCCTCCGGATAGGACTCGTCCACATCCGGCAAAGTCCTTACTTCATATTCCACTCCCAAACCTGCCAGCAATTCTTTCCTTCGCGGAGAGTTAGAAGCAAGAATCACCTTATATTTCTTCAGATTATCTAACATATTACCAATTATTTGACAAATACAGAGACACATTTAAAACAGGAGAGACACGTGCTTCGAATAGTGAAAACTCTGTATCTCTGTGCCTCTGCATACAATTATTACCAGCCGAAAGCCTTTTCATCAGCCATCCAGAGCCCTTGCACCTTCAAGACCTGCTCCACGATGTCGCGACCGCAACCATACCCGCCTTCTGCATACGAAATATAGCGGGCTACCGCCTTCACCTCAGGAACAGCATCCTTCGGGCAACACGGCAAACCGCACTCATGCATCACTTCAATGTCCGGAATATCATCGCCTACATACAATATTTCCTCGTCCTTCAAGCCATGACGGTCACGAAAATCACAGTAATCATGTATTTTAACAGACGATCCCATGTAAATATTTTCATCAGCAAAGCCCAAAGCCGTAAAACGTTTGCGAACAGCTTCCGTACGTCCACCGGTGATGATGCCCAGCAACACCCCCTGCTTGGCTGCCAGATGCAAAGAATAGCCATCTTTTATGTTGACCGTACGCAGAGGTTCTCCTTCCGAGCTCATGGGAATGACATTGGCACTCAGCACGCCGTCCACATCAAAAACGAGAGCCTTTATCTTTTTCAAATCATAGTTTATAGTACTCATTGCACTTTTTTTATTATTTCGTTATAACACTTATACACAATAGGATACGAATTTCACAATCTTTCAAGCGCCGGCATTTATGGTTTCAATACAAGAAACTGTCAGTGCCAATATAAGAAACTGCCGATATCAATACAAGAAACTGTTGGTGTCAAGTATTGAAACCGACGGTGTCAATGTGGCACACTTTTCCCACTCTGTAGACGACGGACTACTTCGTTGCCATCCGATGTATATTCTCGCTAATCTCCCGATATAGTTCCAGCATTTGCGGCTCATCGGCAAGCATCCGCAGATGCTCGTCAATGACATTCTCATCATAGCGCACAGCCGGTCCTGTCTGTGCGGCAAGCGGTTCCAGCTCATGCACCTTGCGGGCCGTCTCGTCTATCAAGGGGAGCATTGCCTCGAACGGCAACCCGTACTTTTTCAGCAGTTCAGCAGCCAACACATACATGTGATTGGTAAAATTGCACGTAAACACAGCCGCCAGATGCAAACTTTTGCGCTGCTCAGAACTTGCTTCATACACTTTTTCCGATAGGGCCGAAGCAATATCCTTCAGAAGCTGCATATCCTCTTCCGAGTTGCTTTCCACAAAAAACGGTATCTGTCCAAAATCCACTTCACGCTGCTTACTGAAAGTCTGCATCGGATAAAGCACTCCATAACGTGCAATATGTCCCTGCCAAATATTCATAGGAATACTCCCGGCTGTATGCACCCATAAAGCATTCTCCTTTCCGGAAACAATTGCGGACAATAATTCTACAAAAGTCGCGTCCTTCAGCGAAACGATATAAAGTTGCGCCTCCTTCGTAACCGTCTGCAGTTCCGTGGTATATGCCGCCTCCACCGTCTGTGCCAACTCCTGCGCAGATTCTTTTGTACGGCTGTAGACCTGCACAATACGGAACCCTTTCCGATAAAAAGCCTTTGCCAGATTAGTAGCCAGATTCCCGGCACCGATAAAGGCAATAGACGTATCTTCTATACTTCTTCCCGCCATACGCTTATCTTGTTGCCAACCAATATAGAATAGCCCCTAATACCAGTAGTGCCAATGGCAACAGATAAGCCGACATCGTACCGAGTAAAGCCGTTATCAATCCGAAATTCAATATCAGCCATAAGCCAGTCAATACCAATCCCACCGACTTGTCATGCTTGAACAGCAAAAAAACCACTGCGGTATACAGCAGAAAATTATCCTTATTCATCACCCACGGCAAACCGATTGCGGAGAAATGCACCAATTTGTCTATCAAATAAAGAATGCCGAATACAATCAGTGTGATGGCAGTGGCCTTATATGTATCACGATTATTGTTTGCTTTTGCTGCACTCACTATTACTTTCCTCCATATTTATTGATATGTATCTTTTCCCACTGCAGATTGTCTTCGTTGAAAGGCTTGCGCTCCATCCCTTTATGGCCGATAGCAATGACACTGAGCACCTGCAGTTGCAAAGGAATATCCAGCATCTCGTGCACATACTCGCCAGAAGGCATACCAGAAGCCGTAAAACGTTCGCGCACCTGCACCCAGCAGCTTCCCAATCCCATATCTTCGGCCTGAAGTTGCAGGTAAATAGAGGCAATGGAAGCATCCTCTATCCACACATCGCTTGCCAGTGGGTCGGCAACGACCACTACTGCCAGTGCCACGTCGGCAATGAACTGCGATGCTTGCTCCTTGCAATATGACAGTTCCTTCAATTTATCCTTCTCGTCTACCACTATAAACTGCCATGCATTGCTACGCTTCGACGTGGGTGCCATCAAAGCAGCTTTCATCAAAGTGACGACTTGTTCTTGTGTCAATTCTTCTTCTGTAAACTTCCGCATGCTGCGGCGGGCTTTTATCAATTCACTGAAACTTTCCATAATGATTTAATGTGCAATATGCTAATGAGCCTATTGGCTGTGCAGTGTTTATGCTGCGCCATCACGCCGCAGGTCATTGGCACATTAGTACATTAACCGATTGGCACATTAACAATAATTTCTGCAAAGATACGAGATTATTTTTTAAATTTGCAGACCATGCCTTTGAAACTCACTACATATTACCGTGGGAGCACGGTTCCCGACCTGCCGGGTACCAACACCTTCCATTCCACAGAGTTGTTCCGAATCTATGAGGAAACTCCGGGGTATACCCCCATACTCATTGTAGCATCCGAAGATGACAAGCCCGTTGCGAAACTGCTTGCCGCCATACGTAAAAGTGTCCGCATGTTTCCCCCCGGCATCATCAAAAGATGTGAGGTGTACGGTACGGGAGAATATTTCGACAACGAGGCAGACAAAGAGACTATCTTCAGTGATATGTTGCAAAGACTTACCAATGAAGCATTGCGCGATTCTTTTCTCATCGAGTTCCGCAACCTGGAAAATGCCATGTTCGGCTACAAATCTTTCCGGGACAACCAATACATAGCCATCAATTGGCTGCGGGTGCGCAACTCACTGCACAGTGTCGAAAAGGTGGAAGAGCGTTTCAGCCCGTCACGCATCCGGCAAATAAAGAAAGGACTCAAAAACGGTGCCCAAGTGCGGGAAGCACGTACCAAAGAGGAAATTCTCTGTTTTGCCCATATGTTGCGTCACGTATATTCTTCCAAGATACGGCGCCACTTCCCCAGCATCAAGTTCTTTCAGCATCTCGAGAACCAGTTGACAAAAGGACAGCAAAGCAAAATCTTCATCGTTACTTATAAAGAAAAAATTATCGGTGGCAGTGCATGCATTTATTCGGATGATAGTGCCTATCTATGGTTCTCCGGAGGCATGCGCAAGACTTACGCCCTGCAATATCCGGGTATTCTTGCCGTATGGAAAGCACTGGATGATGCCAAACAACGCGGATACCGCCACTTGGAATTCATGGATGTGGGACTTCCCTTCCGTAAACATGGCTACCGTGAGTTCGTTCTCCGCTTTGGAGGAAAACAAAGCAGCACCCGACGCTGGTTCCGTTTCCGTTGGAACTGGCTGAATCGGGTGCTGATAAAGATGTATGAATAAAAAACGACTTTATTGGGATATTTTAAATACGACAGTGCTATATGCACCCATTTTTACCATAATGCCATCGCCGTCCTTCTTTTGCAAAATATCCCCATTTACTCCGACGGCTTTCTCTATCTTATCCATCAACGTAATTTCAGTAGCAGAGGCACCGAAATTATGTATTACCAACATCTTCTCTGTGTCTTTCGTCATATACCAGGCAGCAATAGTCTTACCGGCAGTGGTGTTATTTTCATTGTAAATGCCATGTTTTGACATCTTTCCTTCAGCCAATGAAGAATAGGTATTGCGCAGTTTGGCAAACCGCACATAAACATTCAGCAAAGAATTTTCATCATTCTTCTGCTCCACCACAGACTTTATGCTGGAAGCCACGCCCTTGTCCACCTTGTCCGTATAAGCAGTTACCGTATTGTCACCCCATAACATCGGACCACGCACGTATTCGTCGCCATTAGTTTTCATTCCATAAAGCCCCAACTCTTCACCGTAGTAGATATAAGGCTCACCCGGACCGGTCAACAAGACTGCTGCCGCAAGTTTCTCTTTGTCAACGGATTTACCCAGTTTGGAAGCTGTACGGTCTTCATCATGGTTCGATAGCTTGGTAGCTTCGATATAATCCGAACGATTAGCAGCATAAAGTTGCTGATAGCTCATGATGTCTTTTGTAAAATAACAGCCCGTATTGTTATTAATAGCCCACTCCAACCGATACCAGAAGTCAAACTCAAACAATGCAGGAAGCCCTTGGTAATAAGGAGCTACCTCACTGGCACCGGAAAGGACTTCACCTACCATATAAAGTTCATCAGCTTTGCCCTTCTGCTTATAATACGTATTCAACTCATCATAGAAAGTCTTAAGGAAAGTAGGATTCTCCGAACCTCCGGCATTATGATAGATATGTTTCACTGCATCAAGACGGAATCCGTCTACTCCACGGTCTATCCATCCCTTAGCTGCCGCAACCACCGCCTTGAATGCCGGAGAACTTTTCAAATCAGAAAGTTTGCCGTAATTAAGGTCGGCAAAGGAAGCTGTATAGAAATGAGAGTGATAATACCATAAGTTCATAGACTCAAACATAATATCCGCAGCACCCTCACCTTGTTTTAAAGCAAAAGGTTCATCATATTTCAGACGAGTACCGGCAGAAGTAGCACCATATTTATGATTGCCCCAATCCGTATTGCTGGTACGAATCAAAAATCCCCAAGGCGAAGAGAAATCCACTGTCAATTCAAAAATGCCATTCCCCTTATCATAAAATTTCTTGCAGACAGCAGGGTCACCATAATAAAGATACTTGGCATCGGCAGTTGTCTGGTCTGTATTATCCGTATCCGCCTTTTCTGCAACGCTCACCGTCACCGTGGGCCTTGAAGCATTCGACCAATCGAGCACAAATTTATAACATCCGCTCACGACATCTGTTGAAGCCGTCGTAGAGAACCATTCTCCCGAATTATATCCGTTTCCCCCTTCACTGGAAATCATATCAATCTTTCCCGCCTTGATGTCAGTTTCCGGGTCTTGAGAGAATATGTAATAATTGCGATATTCACTGTCAGTAGAAGATTTTGCAGCCAAAAACCACGGATGCTCCACACTCGTGTGGTTCAAGACATAATCCAGATAAACCCTGATGCCCCGACTGTGTGCTTCGGAAACCAACCTGTCGAAGTCACTCTCCGTACCAAACTTTTGATTCACCTTCGTATAATCCGTCACATCATAGCCATGATACGAAGGTGACGGATGAATAGGAGAAAGCCAGATAGCCTTCACACCCAAAGAGTTGATGTAATCCAATTTAGAAATTAAGCCATTAATGTCACCATAACCATCACCATTGCCATCGGAAAAGGAGTAAACCAATAACTGATAAGAGATGTCCGCACGTTTTTCACCATCCCAATCAGCAGGAGATGCAGCAATCGCAGTCCATTCTGACGGCGCAGGTTCCGGCTCAGGTTCCGGTTCCGGCGTAGGTATAGTACCATTATCATCACTGCAAGCCACCAAGCAGAATGAAAACACACAAAATAAGAAAAAAGAAAGAAACTTAATCTTCTTCATACCATTAGATTATCAAATTATTACTTGATTCAAAGATAGAGAAGAAAAAGAAGCTGCCAGGCAGAGTGTAATGAAAAAGCACGGTTAATTTACGAAAACGTTTGCACGACCGGAGACTGTTCGCTCTTCCCGTAACTGCCGAAGTTCAAATCCGCCTCATCGCAAGTACTCAGCGAATTTGAAAATGACAGGTTTGCAAAACCCTATATCATCACCATAAACCATCAATTGCAGTTGAGGATTTTTCATACCGCACTACCAAAAGGCCGGTTCTATTTTTATGGAAGACTTGGATGAAGTTAACGGATAAACCTATTGAATTCCTTCATCGCCGGAAGCGCTTTACCAGTGCGATTATCAAAAAGCCCCCGATTCAGCCAACCTTCCGTCACAGTATTTCCGCAAGCATTTTCTTCGGGAAACCACCAGAATAGGCCGGTCACGTTGGCATGACGGCGCAATTCGGCTACCAGTTCGTGAGTAAAGATGCGTTGCCCTTCAGTGCTGATGGGATAAAATTCAGAATACTGGTCTGCACTCTTTGCCCATTGGTCTTTTTCATGCGAATAATAGGCGGCTGTTTCCACAATCATGACTTCCTTATCAGGAAAATTTACAGCAAGAGAATCGAGCGTAGCACCAAGAACTCCCACCGCTTTGTGCCACATAGGATAATAACTAAGTCCGATAACATCATAATCGAGCTGTCGCAAATGGTTATAATAAGATTTCGTCTTGTCCCATTCACCCGCCTTCTCTGTATGAATAATAATCTTTGCCCGTGGACATACTTCACGGCAAGCCTTGACACCACTCTCCAATAGCTTCACAAGTATGTCCCAGTTATCCTTTCCAAGCGGATTCACCTTTGCCGCAGGCCACATCATTCCGTTGGTTATCTCATTCCCCACTTGTACCAAGTCGGGGCATGCACCGGCTTTCACCATCACTTCAAGACTCTTTTTGGTATATTGATAAACACTGTCGGGAAGCGATGCCACGCTACTATTCTTCCAACGATACGGCATGAACTGCTTGCCAGGGTCGGCCCACGTATCAGAATAGTGGAAGTCAAGCATAAACTGATACCCGGCTTTTTTTATTCTTTGCCCCAGTTTCATAACATAATCCAAATCTTGACACACGCCTTCTCCCTTATGCTCCGCCGGAGCCCTGTCCGGTTCCACAAACAAACGTACACGAATGGCATTCCAACCTTCTTCCTTGAAATATTCAAGGGGGTTGACGGCTTTTCCCGTTTCGTCACGATATACGGTTCCTGCTTCTTCGTAACTTGGCAACAAAGAGATATCCCCGCCAAGAAGACGCTGCTGCGCATGAATTCCCAAGCACAATACAAGCAGAAAAAACAAAGTGGACATTAATCTAAAAGTCTTCATATCAATATCTGTAAATGATTGTTTAACGAAAACATAAAAGCCCTCTTCCTCGTATTTTCCATTGCGAGGAAAAGGGCTTTATTCTTAATAGAAAAAAAGATTATTTGAAAGAACCTATGCCGTCAGCAAAGTTCAGATAAGCTTTCTGACCGGCAGCAACCTTTACCCGTTCCTGGTCATTACCACTACCACGATATACAATCTTTCCATCGAGAACGATGAATTCAGTCTTCCACCAGTCGTAGCCGCCAAAGTTCACGCACATACGCACTTCAGCGGCAGCCCCAAAGGCGGGAGATACGAATTCGCCGTCTTTTCCCGTAGGAACGGTGAACTTGTTAACGTCCGCAACCTCCCATTTACCATCGGCAGCAGTATCGCCAATCAGATAAATATTCGGAGCAAGCACATTGACTATGCGGTCGGTTGTGTTCACTACGTGCAGTAAGTACCAACCGGCATTCTTAGCTAACAGATTGGTGCCATCAGCAGTCAAGCCGGCACCGGCTTCGTCATTAATCGTTGCCTCGCCACCAAAGTCATTTCCCCAACCGGCTTGCGGAGCAAACTTAATCTGTTCGCCAGCTTCCAGATATACAATAGTCCAGAATTCGCCTTCGGCACTATGAATCGGAGTTAACTGTTTCCATGTATCACCCCAACCATAGTTGCTGCCGGTCATAAAGAGGTCAACAGTCTTGACTGCCACTTTAAATGACATATTGACAACATCCAAAGTCACGATATAATCATTGGCACCACTAATGACAGGAGTCTGCACCGCTTCACAAGAAGGATCGCCTACCCATACCAAAAAGTTTTCCGTCGCAGCGTCACCGTTTTCAACTGTTCCCATCTGACCCGGATTGACAATCGTGTCCCAATCGGGATTAGCCGTATCGTAAGCACGATAAAACTTAAACCAAGAATCACCTGTCGTATTTACAACCGCTGTATAAATTCCCTCACCCTTCTTTGTCATCACGACAGGATTTGCCGGATTCCATCCTTGGAAATCGCCCAACAGGTAATATCCGTCCTCACAAATCTCAGGAGTGGAAACAGGAGTCAATTTCACTTGCGAAGCACCGGAGACGGCAACAGCCTCGCCTGTCGTCAATTTTGCGGCGACATTCATTGTTACATCCAACGTACGTTCCACATGAGCACGGCTTTTGAACACATCGCGAGTAATTCTATCCAATTCCAATGTATTCACCATCACCTGTCCATTCTTCAATTCCGCCGCAATGGCATTTCCATTTACATTGACACTACCAATAGAGACGGATTCTATCATGGCATTACTGCTCGACAGCGTTGCAATGGAAACGGCATCACCCTGGATGCCTTCTGCATCATCCTTATACTCAACATACACATCATCCATCACAATGGTGGCATCAGCGCCTGCGGCAAAATTGATTTCATATTTAGCGGCCGCCTCCTCGGAAGGATTGGACTGGGGGTTAGCCCAATCCGTATAATCATCCGTACAAGCACCTAAGGTCATTCCGGCAAGGAACAAGCCTACAAGTATTTGATTTTTCTTCATAATGTTTTTCCTTTTAAAATAAGTATTCATTCAGGTTATTTCACCACACCGGTATCGTTGGCATCTACACCCGGAGTACCGAACTTGACATACAATTTCTGTCCTCCAAGCACTTGTACACTATATTCGCTACCTACACTTTCAGCCCAGTTGTTAGGCATGTCAACATTACGCCAGTACAGACTGCCTTCGAAGAGGGTGAACTCCGTACGCCACCATTCATACGTTCCTACTTTCACATAAGCACGCATCTCACCTCCTCCGGTAAATGCCGGCGATACCCACTCGCCCGTAGCGTCTGCAGGAGCCGTCAGTTGCGATGCCGGATCTGAATCATCCCAAGAAGATGTAGCGGCACCAATGATGTAAACTGCTCCCGGATAAACATTCAATGTATAGTCTATCGCTTCACCGTTAATCTTAGCATCGAAGCACAGCACATACCAACCTCCGTTTGCAACTTTAATGTTGCCTCCGTTGTCAGAAAGACCGGCACCTACCTCATCATTGAACTTGTTAATATCGGCATATCCCAACCATTGTTCCGGATAAGTACCCCATTTGAATTCTGCTCCGTCAGTCAGATACACCATGGCAAAGTAATGTCCGTCCAAACCAAATGTCTTGGCAAGCGGCTTCCAAGTCTTCCAAGCTTCACCAATGCTCGACCCACATACGTAAAGAGTTTCAGGAAGAGCTATGTCCGGAGCCTGATAGGTAGCTACCACTTGCAGTTTGATAACATTGGAATAGCAGTTCCCAAGTTCCAATCCGTTCACATTGGCATGCAAGCGAACATAAATGTCTCTCACTTCACCGGAAGGATATTCCACGCCTTCATTGGCTTCCTGGAACATGGTCACAACCGCATTGTTCAGTTTGCTGCCCGACACGCTGACAACAGTTGAGATAGAGCTTGTCAAAACAGTATATACAGGCTCTTCTGCCGTAAAGTCTTCAAAAGACATTTGCAAATCATAGTTCACGCTCAGAGGCATGCCACCGTAATCAGGCTGACTGGTAGTAAACTTCAACTCGTCGGTAGCCAGCAAATCCAGCACATTATTGGCTGCATTGGCAGGCATATTCAATACAAATCCTGTAGTATTTTCGTGGAATACAGGGTTGCTATCCATATCATTCTCACAAGAGGCGACCATCACCATTGTCAGAATAGGAAGCAACATTCCTAACCATATTTTTTTCATATTATTGTTCCTAATTTAATGATTCGACAAATCTTCTATTAATAACGCGGATTCTGAGTCAGATTCTCATTACCGTTGATGTCATCGGCCGGAATAGGATATACATTAAAGTAACTTTCCACGCCTCTGCCTTCGGCTACACCGCCTTTGAAATCCCAGACATATTCATCACCGGTGAAAAGCCCGAAACGTACCAAGTCGCTGCGACGGCGTCCTTCCATATAGAACTCACGGCACCACTCGTCAATGATATATCTTTCAGTGATGGTGGCAGGAGTAGAAGCACCTGCACGGTCGCGCAGTACCTTGATGTCATCGTATGCCTGCTGAGGATCTCCGCTCAGACGGAACTTGGCCTCGGCACGAGTCAGATACATTTCGGCATAACGGAACAAAGGAATATCCACGTCGGGAAATTCGTTGTGTGAAGTCGGCTCACCATCCGTACGGATATTGCTCCATTTCACGATGGCCAGACCGGAATTGAAACCTGCAATCTGATCGGTCTGCAACTTACGGAGTCCGCCACCGCAACCGGAATAGAAGAGCGCACGCTGGTCGTTGGCTGCTCTCTGAACATCCTTGGTGGTGGTACCAGCAGCCTCATCAAGTGCAATGATGTCGGCTTCAGTAGCCCCTTTAGGTGCCTCGACGGTAGCAAGCGGACAATCTTCGATAGTCGGGAAGAATTTCTGCACCAAAGCCGCACGTGAGAAGTTACAACTCCAACCGTTGGAAGTACCCATGTAAGGCATTCCGGTGATACGAGTGGAACTTACCAGATAGTTGGCACCGCTATAGCTTTTGGTCTTAACGCCGTCCTGACGGATAGGGAAGATGATTTCTCTCATGGCCTGCGTGTTCTGGTCATTATCGGCCATAAATACTTGTTCATAGCCTGTATAACCGTTCTTCGTGGTTTTGGAGAGTTCATATTTGCCATCAAGCAGGTTACAGTAATCGATGGCTTTCTGATAGTCTTTCACTGCACCTTTGGTGTAAACCTCGGAGTTCAATGCCAAACGGGCATGAAGCATATAAGCGGCTCCGCGGTCGGCACGACCAAAGTTCGTGGAATTGTTAAACTCGCCCACTTCGGCAAGTTGCGGTTCTATCTCGGTCAGTTCCTTGTCAATCCAGTCATAAAGTTCCTTGCCTGCTTTCTCTACCGGATATTCATAAATGTCGAAATTAGTCTTGAAAGGCGCCTTTCCCCAAAGGTCGAGGAAATACCACATGTGAAGCGCACGCAAGAAGCGTACTTCGGCACGATAACGCTTATAATCGGCCTCTTCCGCCTTACCTTCTGTATTCTCAAGATAGAAATTGCAAAGTGTCACGTCAAATGCCAGACGCTGGAAAGCCCACTGCACGCGGACTGATGAAGAAGTCCAGCCGATATTGGTAATCTGAGGAATATCGACATCGGTCTGCCATGCCCAAAGGCACTCGTCCGTACAAAGTTCCTGCAAGTTGAAGGTGGTACGATAGAAACCGCTTTCTCCTTCATCACTGCTGATGTCACCACTACCGGCAGGACCTCTCTGTCCGGTCAGACCCAATGTGCTGTAAACTTTCGCCAGCAGTTCCATGTCTCCGTAAGTAGAGCTGGATTGCGGGTCGACAGAAGATATATTCAAGTCGTTGATACACGACGTTGTCACTCCACCCATCAGAAGGGCGGCAAGGACTGTTTTCAAAAATATATGTTTCATCTTTAATATGCTTTAAATGGATTAGAAATTCAAGTTCAAGCCAATCTGAATGCTGAAAGGACGCGGATAGGGATTAGAATCGATGCCGCTTGACACTTCCGGGTCGATACCTTTGTACTTGGAGATGATGAAAGGATTCTGTGCTGTCACGAATGCACGGCCTGAGCATGTTTCATGACCGCCAACCTTGAACAGTGCCGGGAACGAATAACCCAAAGTGATGTTAGAACACTTCAAGAACGAAGCGTTACGAACAAAGTAATCGCTCAGATAGTTGTCGTTACCAGCTCCCACACCGGTGAAGCCCAATGCTACAGCTTCCGGAGTCGTGTTGTGCAGCGTACTGTTAGTGTACAAACCGGATTGGCTGACCACTGCACGGTTTGACAAGAAGTCATAATAAACATAGTTGCCAAGAGAAGCACGGAAAGACATGCTCAAATCCCAATTCTTGTAAAGGAACTTGGTTGTAAGACCCATGATGACATCAGCAGAGGGTTTCTTGTAGAAATAGCGGTCACCATCGTCGATGCGTCCATTACCGTCACGGTCCACGTACATGCCCTCGATAGGTTTGCCGTTCTCGTCATATACCTGTTGGTATACAAAGAACGAGTTAACGGGTTCACCTACTTTGTTTGCTTGAATTCGAGTACTATTACCACGGCTGATGCTGGTATTTTGTACTATCTGATAGAAATCGTCATCGCCACCTACCAAGTCGGTAATTTCATTATGATTCCAAGCAATGTTATAACTCAAGTCCCAAGTGAAATCCTTCGTCACAATGGGTTTGGCATTGATAGAGAATTCCAAACCATAGTTCTTCAACGAGCCGATGTTTTTTGTCAGTACGGAGCCGAACTGCATGCCTACAGGAATTGTAACCGTGTTCAGCAAGTCTTTGGTTTCACGATAGTAACCATCAACATTGGCAGTGATGCGATTGTTCAGGAAGCCCAAGTCGATACCGGCGTTGTAAGTGGTGGTAGTCTCCCACTTCAAGTCGGGATTGTAAGCCGACGGGCGCATGGTACCATAATAAATATCACCGAAAGGATATTGGGCATAAGAATCGCTGACGGTATAATGAGTGACATAACCAAAGTCGGTACCTATATCCTGTTGACCGGTCATACCCCATCCCAAGCGCAACTTGAATTCATTCCACCAAGTGAGATCTTTCATGAACGCCTCTTCATTGATTTTCCATGCAAACGCTACTGAAGGGAAGTAACCCCATCTGTTGTCTTCGTGGAAACGTGAAGAACCGTCGGCACGGAACGTAGCCGTAAGCATGTATCTATTAAGCAACGTATAATTCAAACGACCGAAATAGGATACCAAAGAGTAGTGCGTAGCCCATTCCTGCTCTTTTCTTGAGCTTGGATTGTATGCCTCACCGGTATAGGGGTCTGTACCTTGGCCATAGTTGTAACCGTTGCGGTGGTAGTGGCTCTCTTCCGCACCTACCATGACGTCAAAGTTATGGGCTCCAATCTCTTTCATGTACTGGGCATAGGCATTAGCGGTAATGCTATACTTATAATACTGGGTCACACCGTTCCATCCATAATAGTTGTTGGAATAAGAATACTTGGAGATTATGTCGTCCTGCTTACTTTCCGTGTACTGACCACCGTAGCTGGCGTGCAGATGCAGGTCTTCAAAGCCATGAATCTTATAGTCAGCCTCAATATTGCCCGTGAAGTCATTGGCGGCAGCTTCCGTATCCTTCATTTTTAAGAGAGCCAACGGATTCTGCGGAGCATTGGGATTATTGGTGTACAACCATTCCGAATTGAAATTCTGAGGAGTCTGCGAGTACTGAAAATAACCGCCGAAGAAAGGAGAGCGAGGATCGTCGGCAGCGAAATAGACGGGTTGTGTCGGGTCCATGGAAAGAGCCGCACCAATAGCGCCACCTGCGTCCGCATAGCGGTCTTTCTCGTACATATACTTGGCATTAACCTTCAGATTCAGATGGTTATCGAAGAAAGACGGAGAAAGATTCAGGCCGACATTGGCACGACGCATCCAGGAAGTCTCTACAATACCATCGGAAGAGTTGTAGCCCACGCTCAAACGATAAGGCATATTCTTCAAGCCACCGGATATCGAAACATTGTGGTTGTGAGAGATGGCAGTACGGAATATCTGGTCTTGCCAGTCGGTATTGGCATTGCCCAAGCCTACGGTGCCGACGTTCTCTCCCCACATGTCATTGACAAGTGCGCGAAACTCGTCACCGTCGAGCACATCGTATTTCTTCTGAATCATGGAAATTGTCATGTCGCCATTGTAAGATACCTTAGGAGCAGAACCGCTCTTACCTTTCTTGGTAGTGATGATGATAACACCGTTCGAAGCACGACTACCATAGATTGCTGTAGCAGAAGCATCCTTCAAGACCGTAAAGGTCTCAATATCACTTGGATTGACCATAGCCAAAACGTTACTCATACCTGTTGCCGTGTTGTTATCGATAGTCAAGCCATCAATGACAATCAACGGGTCGTTCGAGGCATTCAGAGAAGAACCGCCGCGCACGCGAATTTGAGCACCGGAACCCGGAGTACCACCAGAAGTGATGACATCGACACCGGCCACCTTACCGACCAACATGTCTTGTGCATTGTTTGTGATACCTTTACTGAGTTCATCCGGCTTGATAGCAGTAACCGAACCGGTAAGGTCATCTTTCCTTGTGCGTCCATAGCCCACAACCACAACTTCGTCCAGCATTTCGCTATCTTCTACCAAAGTTACAATGATACTGGGAGCCGCAGCCACTTCCTGAGTCTTATAACCGATGAAAGAAATAACCAAAGTGGCTCCCTTCGGAACATTCAATGAGAAGTTACCGTCAAAGTCGGTAATAGTACCGTTCGTAGGATTTCCCTTTTCCACTATACTCGCGCCTATCACGCCACCCAAGGCATCTTTCACATGCCCTTTCACAGTGATGTTCTGTGCATAAGCGCCTACAGACAAGAATAGCCCTAAGATTAGGGTAAGAATCGTTTGACAGATTCTAAGATTAACTTGCTTCATGCATTTAATAAATTAAAGTTAACAATATTAATTACCTATATATATTATTCGAAAAATAATTTTCGTACTTTTGTTTTCTAACGTCTTTCAAGTACCCAAAACATGACGCAACAAAAATATGCTTTATTAATTTAGTAAAATGTAAGGGAAGTGCAAAATGTGAAGTTCAGGCAATGCAAACGATTGCATATTTCATCTTTCAGCACCTTCACCTTTTTCTCCCAAACTCCCTATTCATCGGATTTTCCGGTGAAACCTCTTTCTTTCGTGCCGCCGCATCTCACAAGTAACTTTCCCGACTATCATACGAATCGCATATCCACCTTTGATTCCGCATTTTTTCCTCCTAACATAACTTGTTATGATTCAACAGACAATTACTGCAAAAATCCGCAACAGCTTTGCAGTAATACTGCAACAGCTTTGCAGTGTCGCTGCAACCAGCTTTGCAGTAGCACTGCAACAGCTTTGCAGTAGCGCTGCAACAGCTTTGCAGTGTCGCTGCAACCAGCTTTGCAGTGTCGCTGCAACAGCTTTGCAGTAACTTTGCAACAAGTTTGCAATGACGCCGCATTCCCATGCAGTGAAGCAGACAACAAGCAATTGCCAATCTGCGCGCCCTTAACCGAGGGCGGGTACAAGATAAAACAAGTTTCACCGAAAAAGCCGATGAATAGGGAGTTTGAGAGAAAAGGTGAAAGGGCTGTCTGCCGGACAAAGGTTGCCGTCCTTATCTACGACGCGGACAGTGATATACGCCAAGTCTTTACCGAAGCTTGCTTTTCAAGGTCTTGCATAACCGCTACCTCCAGCAAATCGTTGTTGCGGTCGAATAGACCAAAGATGTCCTAATCATGAGAAGCGCAGCAGGAAAAGATAAGTATGGTCTTTCTCATTCTTCTTTAAAAGATTTTGTTAATATAATTATTTAAAAGCATCCATTATCACAGTGGGGCGGCCGTCTTCTGTGAATGCCCCCAGCCGATATTGGTTCGGCCTGCATTCCGGTTCCCAGTAGAACACGCCCTTGCAGCGTCCGCCGGTATTCTCCTTGCACTCTTTCAGGATACGGGCCAGTTGGCGTTTCCCTTCTGCCAGCACGGAAGCACTTGCCAGATTCCCTTTGTCGTCAGCACACTCCATGCCGGTTTCCACCACCATCACATCACAGTTGTATTTCCGGGCTACGCTATTAATATTGGCAATACACTCGGTGATAGTTTTATCAGCTGTATATTCCTTATGCTCGAGCATCGTCCAGTAAGGATAGAGCGACATGCCTATCATATCCCACTTACCGCCATTGGCTTTCAGTTCATCAAAAAACCAGGTATACAATTCGTTGTCATATCCATTGTCCAGATGGACGATGACAATGGCATCGTTGAAGACGGACTTTACCGCATCGTATCCTACATTGATAAAAGCAGCCAAGTTGACAAAGTTCTTACGGTATTTCACTTCCTCGGAAGTGCTATCGGAACCCTTTACATCACATTCCCTCACATCATAGGACGCACCACTCAATGCAGCATTTTCATCCCAAAGCATCCCCGGACGGATTTCATTGCCTACCTGAACCCACTTGGGAGTAACTCCTGCCGCTTTCAGCGCATTAAGTACATCGGCAGTATGGCCGGCGATGGCTTTCTTCAAGTCGGCCAAGTTCAGTCCTTTCCATGCAGCAGGCTTATGCTGCTGTCCAGGGTCGGCCCACCAGTCACTGTAATGGAAGTCTACCATTACATCCATACCCAGCCCTGCGGCACGCTTGGCTTTCGTCACCAAATCAACCGTATTGCACCAGTTATCGTGCTCTTTAGGATTGAACCATACTCTGAGTCGAACCGCATTCAGGCCCAAATCCTTCATCAGCTGAAAACAATCGGTCTCCACACCGGAGGTATTGTAGAATTTCATACCCTTATGTTCCATCTCCGTCACCCAACTGATGTCGGCACCTTTAGCAAAGTCCGTAGCCAGAGATTCCTCCTTATCGGGAAGTCCGCCGACGCTGGGATCTGTTTCATTATTGCTGCTGCATGCAAATACGGCAAAGGCAATACAAAAAAAGAAAGTCAAGAATTTCATGTGTTTCATGGCAATATCATCATTTATTGTATACCGCAAATATAAGCATTTAGGGAATACAGAACCGTAATTCGCCTTAATTTGTCAAAGCATAAGAAACCGCAATCGTTTGCACAAACTTACAACCCGATAAACCTCAACGGATAAGCACAATTTACCTTATTACGTTATTTTTGCAATCGGATTAAGGAAGTTTACCTTATCTTTGTCCTCAAAACTATACCATGAATAAACCGCAAATTACCATCAAGGATATTGCCCGGGCGCTGAATGTCTCCCCTTCCACCGTGTCAAGGGCGCTGAAAGACAATCCGGACATCAGCAAGGAAACTCGTGACCTTGTACATGCCTATGCGCGCGAACATAACTACAAGCCCAACGTACTGGCTGTAAACCTCCGCGCAAGCCGCAGCAACACCATCGGCGTCATTGTTCCCCAACTGGTACACCACTTCTTTTCCTGCGTATTGAGCGGGATTGAGAAAGCGGCGGCGGATGCCGGTTATAATATCATAGTAGCACAAAGCAACGAATCGTATGAGCAGGAAGTGAAGATTGTGCATTCTTTCCTTGCCGCCCGTGTCTGCGGAGTCATCGCTTCACTTGCCAAGGACACTTCGCGATACGACCATTACCAAGAATTGCTGAACAATGACATCCCCGTCGTCTTTTACGACCGCATCTGCACGGGACTGAAAACCGAACGAGTAGTGGTAGACGACTATGCCGGCTCTTTTGCCGCAGTGGAATACATGATACAGACCGGATGCAAGCGTATCCTTTTCTATGGTGCGGCTCCACATCTGGAGATTACCAAAAACCGCCGGAACGGCTACCTGGATGCCATGAAGAAGTATAAGATTCCGGTGGACGACAGCATGATTCTGTTGTGCGACACCCGCGAACGCGCCATCTCCATCACTCCCGACCTGCTGGAAAGCAAAAAACGCCCTGATGGCTTCTTTGCCATCAACGACGAGACAGCCTCGGGCATACTGTATGCCTGCAAACTGGTCGGCGTAAAAGTTCCCGATGAAGTATCCATCTGCGGATTCACTGACGGAGCCATTGCCCAAAGCACCGACCCGAAGCTGACTACCGTGGAACAGCATGGCGAGGAAGTGGGTAAAAGCGCTTTCAGCATTCTGACCGGAAAGCTGGAAGGAGAAGAAAAAAGCAGCAACAAGATAGTACGTACCAATCTGGTGATAAGAGGAACTACGAAATAATAAAACATATTAAACCATCATGAAAGTAAAACCCGATTTAAGTTTTTGGAAGCTATGGAACATCAGCTTCGGTTTTTTCGGCGTACAGATTGCATACGCTTTACAGAGTGCAAACATAAGCCGTATCTTTTCCACTTTGGGTGCAGACCCGCATAATTTGAGTTATTTCTGGATACTTCCGCCGTTGGCAGGTATCATTGTACAGCCCATCGTGGGAGCTGCCAGTGACAAGACCTGGACACGCTTCGGACGGCGCATTCCTTATCTGTTTATAGGTTCGTTGGTAGCCGTACTCGTCATGTGCCTGCTGCCCAATGCCGGAAGCTTCGGCATGGCAGTAAGCACGGCCATGATTTTCGGACTGGTATCGCTGATGTTCCTCGACACCTCCATCAATATGGCCATGCAACCCTTCAAAATGATGGTGGGCGACATGGTGAACGAGAAACAAAAAGGACTCGCCTACTCCATCCAGAGTTTTCTCTGCAATGCAGGCAGCCTGGTGGGCTATCTCTTCCCGTTCATCTTTGCATGGATTGGAATCAGCAATACAGCTCCCCAAGGCGTAATCCCCGACTCGGTGATTTACTCGTTCTACATCGGAGCGGCCATCCTTATCTTCTGCGTCATCTACACTTCGATTAAAGTAAAAGAGATGCCGCCTGCCGAATATGCAGAGTATCATGGCATCACCGAAGAAGAAGAACACGAAAAGACCAACATGCTGAAGCTGCTCATAAAGGCTCCGAAAGCATTCTGGACTGTCGGACTGGTACAGTTCTTCTGCTGGTTTGCCTTCATGTTCATGTGGACTTATACCAACGGCAGTATCGCTGCCAATGCCTTTGATGCTCCTACAGTAGAGCATCTGGTGGATGGCGTTACCAAAGTTGTGCTCGACACCAAGAGCCTGCAATACCAGAATGCCGCCGACTGGGTAGGCGTGCTGTTTGCCGTGCAAGCCATCGGCTCCGTGCTTTGGGCCATCTGCATACCGATGTTCAAAGACCGCCGCCGGGTCTACTCACTCAGCCTTGTTCTGGGAGGTATAGGCTTCATTTCCACCTACTTCATGCACGACCCTTATATGCTGTTCATTTCCTTCCTGCTGATAGGTTGCGCATGGGCTGCCATGCTGGCACTGCCGTTCACCATCCTGACCAACGCACTGAGCGGAGGACACATGGGTACTTATCTTGGACTTTTCAACGGAACTATCTGTATCCCGCAGATTATAGCGGCAGCCTTGGGCGGCACCATCCTTGCCTTGTTTACTCCCAAAGGAGCACTACCTCCCGAGATCAATATGCTTGTGCTGGCAGGAATCATGCTGATAATCGGTGCCGCCTGCGTATACCTCATCAAAGAGAACCAAGGAGAAAAAAGCAAGTAAGCACACACCTCCGAGACATAACGCACAAAGAACCGAGACCGGCACACCGTACAAAGGACAGCCGTTATCTTTGTAATAAAGACATGAATCATACCGTATAATTATGGCAATCATACGATATGATTCATGTCTTTATTACATACCGTATGATTGTTACCTCTTCTCCTGACCGTACATAGCACCTATTACTGACGAGACTACCAGCCCTCCGGCAAGAAAGCAGGTGAAAAAAGCCTGCCGCACGCTTGTTTTTTTCCTTTTCATTTCTTCTTTATTTCCGCATATTGCTTAACTTTACGGCGATAACTACAGAAAACACGTCGCCATGAAGAAATACCTCAAGACCGATGAATGGAATATCATCGAAGACCAGTTCCACCCCGACTGTCAACGGATGTCGGAAAGTATATTCAGCCTCGGAAACGGACGTTTCGGGCAACGGGGGTATTTTGAGGAGCCTTACAGCAGTGACAGTTACCGTGGTTCATTTGTGGCCGGCATCACTTTTCTGGACAAGACCCGCGTAGGATGGTGGAAGAACGGATTTCCCCCATATTACACCCGCATACCCAAGGCTGCCGACTGGAGCCGCATCAACCTGCGCCTCATCGATGAGGAACTCGATTTGGCAGATTGGGATGTCGACAGCTTCAACCGCCGCCTGGATATGAAGGAAGGTATCTCTTACCGGGACATGGAGGTGACATCTCCTCGTGGAAACCAACTCCGCATCCATGTAGAACATATCACAAATATGGCAAGACCCAACCTCTGCCTCATCAAGTACAGCGTATCTTCCATCAACTATACCGGCAGAATCTCGCTCGTGCCCATCCTTGACGGAAATATGGTAGACAATGCCGACCTGCCAAGCCTGAAAATATGGAACATCCTGCGTTCCGGTTCTACCAGTGACTGTGCCTATCTTTGGACACAGACCCGCCGGGAAGACGCACAAGTGTGCTACGCCATGACTTACCACTTCTTAAAAAACAACAAAGAAACCACTGCCAACCCCATACGGATAGAAAAGGAAAAGCAGACCGGTTTCAGCGTAGGTGCCGACGTGAAACCCGGAGACAACGTGACTCTCATCAAATACACCGCCATCGCTTCTTCTCTCTATCACGAACGGAGTGAATTGGTAGAGCACTCCGTGGCCGAGGCACTCGAAGCCAAGAGCATAGGCTGGAATACGCTGGTAGAAGAGCATCGAAGGGCCTGGCAGGAAATCTGGGACGAAACGGATGTCGTCATCGAAGGGGACCCGGAAGCTCAGCAAGGTATCCGGTACAACATATTCCAGCTGTATCAGACTTACCGGGGAGATGACCCACGCCTGAACATCGGCCCCAAAGGATTCACCGGAGAAAAATATGGAGGTAATACTTACTGGAACACGGAATTGTGCTGTGTACCGTTTTTTCTGTTATCCACTCCTAAAGAGATTGCAAAGAACTTACTGGCATATCGGCACCACCAGCTTTCCAAAGCCATAGAAAATGCCCGAAAACTGGGTTTTAAGGAGGGTGCTGCGTTGTTTCCGCAGGTAACCAACAACGGAGAGGAATGCCACAGCGAATGGGAAATAACCTTCGAGGAAATCCATCGTAACAATATCATTGTCTATGCCATCGTTCAGCATGCAGTGTTGACGGGCAATATGGACTATATTGCCAAAGATGGTCTGGAAGTAATGATTGCCGTCAGCCGTTTCTGGAGCCAACGGGTATCCTTCTCACAACCCAAACAAAAATATGTCATACTGGGAGTTACCGGCCCGAATGAATATGAAAATAATGTGGACAACAACTGGTACACCAACTATTCCTGCATACAGTGCCTCAAGATGACCCTCCGTTTTCTGGAAATGGTGGCACAGCAATATCCGGATGAATATGCCCACATACGCCGTATCACCAATCTCGACCAAGTGGAGGAAAGCGCCCGGTGGAGAGACATCATCGAACACATGTACCTGCCGGAAGACAAGGAACGGGGTATTTTCATCCAGAATGACGGCTATATGGATAAAGTACTGGAAAGTACAGACAACATTCCTGCCGAAGAACGCCCCATCAACCAACATTGGTCATGGGATCGCATTCTGCGCTCTTGCTACATCAAGCAGAGCGACGTATTGCTCGGACTTTACCTTTATTATTTCTATTTCGACACGGAAACCGTCCGCCGCAATTTCGAGTTCTATGAGCCGATGACCGTACACGAATCCTCCCTTTCTCCCCACATCCATTCCATCTTGGCTGCACGCATCGGTAAAGTGGAAAAAGCTTACCAGCTTTTCCTGCATGCCACACGACTTGACTTGGATGACTACAACAACGAAGCAGACCAAGGTCTGCACATTACCAGTATGCCCGGCAGCTGGCTGGCCATCGTACGCGGATTCGCAGGCATGCAGGTATTGAAAGGGACATTGTGTTTCTCCCCCGTCATACCACAAAAATGGGACAGCTATTCATTCAAGGTAAATTATTTAAGGAACACGCTTCACATACGGGTAGGAAAAGAAATAGAAATCTCGCTTACAGCAGGCAGCAAAGTGGATATACAAGTCTACGGACACCAATATACGCTGGAACGGGGAACGGAATTGAAAATCAATGTGCCAATATGCTAATGTGCCAATAACCTGCGGCGTGATAGCGCGGTATGAACATTGCGCAGCCAATTAGCACATTGGCACATTAAATCATCATTTATCATATAACCGGGAGAACATTTGGTTGTTTTCCCGGTTTTATGTTTTATATACTTGAACGAATAACCATACACTTGTTTACCAATGAAAAAAATGTTTCTTTTCGCCCTGGTTACGACGTTGCTCATCACATCATGCGGGCAAAAACAAAAGGGTAGCAATACCCTTATCCGACCAGTGAAGACTGCGCAAGTCAGCTCACAGACGATTATCCGCAAAGACTTCTCCGGAATGGTAGAAGCCGTGGAATATGTGAGGCTTGCCTTCCGCGTCAGCGGACAAGTCGTCAGCCTTCCGGTTGTAGAGGGACAGCGGGTAAAGAAGGGGCAACAGATTGCCGCCATCGACCCGCGTGACATCTCCCTGCAATATGCAGCCGACAAGGCTGCCTACGAAACAGCCGCCGCACAAGTGGAACGCAACAAACGGCTGCTTGACCGCCAGGCTATCTCCGTGCAGGAATACGAAATCAGCGTAGCCAACTATCAGAAAGCAAAATCCGCCTACGAGCTCTCCGGCAACAATATGCGGGATACGCGGCTGACAGCCCCTTTCGACGGTTCCATCGAAAAAAGGCTGGTAGAGAACTACCAGCGTGTCAATGCGGGAGAAGGGATTGTGCAGCTGGTAAATACACAGAAGCTACGAATCAAGTTCACCGTACCGGATGACTATCTCTATCTGCTTCGTGCCAAGGACGTAAAGTTCAAGGTGGTGTTCGACAGCTACCCCGCGGAGGCTTTCGACTCCAGACTGGAAGAGTATCTTGACATCTCCACGGCAGGGACGGGCATTCCGGTGACAATAACAATTGACGACCCGCACTTTGACCGTACACGTTATGACGTAAAACCGGGATTCACATGCAAAATAAAGCTGGCATCGGATGTCGCTCCTTTTCTTGAAGAAAAGCTGATGAATGTACCGTTAAGCGCCGTATTTGGCGACAGTGAAAACCGGAAAACGTATGTATGGGTGGTGGAAGGTAATAAAGTCAGTCGCCGCGAAGTGACCGTTTATTCTCCAACGGGAGAGGCAAACCTGCTTATCTCCAAAGGGTTGGAACCGGGAGAAACCGTTGTGACGGCCGGAGTATACCAGCTGACAGAAGGAGAAGCAATAAAGGTACTAATGTGATTAATCACATTGGCGCATCAGATTCCCATTTATCTAAAAAATATTCATTATGAATCTAGCCAAATATTCATTAGACAACACGAAGATTGTGTACTTCTTTCTGGCTGTGCTGCTTGTCGGCGGCATACTGTCGTTCGGCAGGTTGGGAAAGAAGGAAGACGCACCTTTCGTCATCAAGTCGGCAGTCATCACGACACGCTATCCGGGAGCGGAGCCGGCAGAAGTGGAACGGCTCGTCACCGAACCCATCTCCCGCGAAATACAGTCGATGAGCGGCGTCTACAAGATAAAGTCAGAGTCCATGTACGGACTCTCCAAGATAACCTTCGAGCTGCAACCGTCACTCTCTGCCGCATCCATTCCGCAGAAGTGGGACGAGTTGCGGCGCAAAGTACTCAACATACAGCCCCAACTGCCCGCAGGAGCTTCTGTGCCGACCGTCTCGGATGATTTTGGAGACGTTTTCGGCATCTATTACGGTCTGGTGGGTGACGAAGGTTTCTCTTACGAAGAAATGAGAAACTGGGCGGAACGAATCAAGACACAAGTCATCACGGCAGACGGTGTGATGAAGGTAGCCCTTTTCGGTACACAAACAGAGGTCATCCATATATTCATCTCCGTAAACAAGCTGGCCGGAACGGGCATCGACCCCAAACAGCTGGCCGGCCTGCTGCAATCGCAGAACCAGATTATCAATACGGGTGAAATCAGTACCGGAGAACAACAATTACGCATCGTGGCCAACGGTACCTACACGACTGTCGATGATATCCGCAACCAGATCATCACCACCTCCGGCGGACAAATCAGATTGGGCGACATCGCCATCATTGAAAAGGGATACATGGAACCTCCCGGCAATATCATGCACGTCAACGGAAAGCGCGCCATCGGTATCGGCATCTCCACCGACCCGACAAAGGATGTGGTAAAAACCGGTGAACTGGTAGACCGGAGGCTTGCCGAACTCATGCCCCTCATCCCCGTGGGGCTGGAACTGGAAAGTCTGTATCCCGAAAACGTGATTGCCCAAGAAGCCAACAACGGGTTCATCATCAATCTGATAGAATCCATCCTGATTGTGATTGTAATCATCATGCTGGTGATGGGCATGCGTGCAGGAGTACTGATCGGCTCTTCCCTTATATTCTCTATCGGAGGCACACTGCTCATCATGTCGTTTCTTGGCGCAGGTCTGAACCAGACCTCCCTCGCCGGATTCATCATAGCCATGGGAATGCTGGTGGACAATGCCATCGTGGTGACAGACAATGCCCAGATTGCCATTGCCCGCGGCATCGACCGCCGGAAAGCGCTGATGGACGGTGCCACCGGTCCCCAATGGGGATTGCTGGGAGCAACGTTCATTGCCATCTGTTCGTTTCTGCCACTGTATCTGGCTCCCTCTTCCGTAGCCGAAATCGTGAAACCGCTATTCATAGTGCTGGCCATTTCCTTGGGATTAAGTTGGGTGCTGGCGTTGACACAAACCACTACATTCGGCAACTTCATACTGAAAGCAAAGGCTAAAGACGATCGCAAGGATCCATACGACAAGCCTTTCTACCATAAATTCGCTTCCATCCTTGGCACACTGATACGCAAGAAGACGTTGACCCTCGGAAGCGTTACCGCATTGTTCGTCCTCTCCCTCGTCGTCATGGGACTGATGCCCCAGAACTTCTTCCCTTCTCTGGACAAACCGTATTTCCGGGCAGACGTATTCTATCCGGAAGGATACAGCATCCGTGAAGTAGAAACCGAGATGAAAAAGGTGGAAGCGCATCTGATGCAGCAGCCGGAAGTGAAACGGGTATCCGTCACATTCGGCAGCACGCCGCTGCGTTACTATCTGGCCTCCACTTCTGTCGGTCCCAAACCCAACTTCGCCAATATCCTGGTGGAAGTAACGGACAGCAAATATACCAAAGAGTACGAAGAGAAGCTTGATGCCTACATGAAAGCCAACTATCCCAACGCCATCACCCGTACCATGTTGTTCAAACTCTCCCCTGCCGTAGATGCCGCCATCGAAATCGGGTTCATCGGCAATAATGCGGACACGCTGGTCATGCTGACCAACAAGGCTCTGGACATCATGCACCGTGACGGCGAACTTATCAACGTACGCAACTCCTGGGGCAATAAGATACCGGTATGGCATCCCGTTTACAGTCAGGAGCGCGCACAACCGTTGGGTATCTCCCGTCAAAGCATGGCACAGAGCATCCAGATCGGTACGAACGGCATGACACTTGGAGAATACAGGGAGGGAGACCAAGTACTTCCCGTTCTGTTGAAGAATAAAACCATCGACTCTTTCCGCATCAACGACTTGCGTACACTCCCCGTATTCGGCACTGCACGCGAAACAACCACTCTGGAACAAGTCGTCAGCCGGTTCGACCTCCAGTACAAGTTCTCCAATGTGAAAGACTACAACCGGCAGATGGTGATGATGGCGCAGGCCGACCCACGCCGCGGTGTGAATGCCATTGCCGCCTTCAACCGTATATGGAAGCAAGTGCAAGAGGAGATTGAAGTGCCCGAAGGTTACACCATGAAATACTTCGGAGAGCAGGAAAGCCAGGCAGAAAGCAATGCTGCACTGGCAGCTAACCTGCCGCTGACATTCTTCCTTATGTTCGTCACCTTGCTGTTTCTGTTCCGCAGCTACCGGAAGCCGATTGTTATCCTGCTGATGCTGCCGCTTATCTTTATAGGTATTGTACTGGGACTGGTGGTATTGGGGAAATCATTCGACTTCTTCTCCATCCTCGGCTTGCTGGGGCTGATTGGAATGAATATCAAGAATGCCATCGTGCTGGTGGACCAGATTGATACGGAAACCGCTGCCGGAAAAGCACCGCGTGATGCTGTTATCAGTGCAACGACCACCCGTATTGTCCCGGTGGCCATGGCATCGGGTACCACTATCCTGGGAATGTTGCCGTTATTGTTCGATGCCATGTTCGGCGGCATGGCGGCAACCATCATGGGTGGTTTGCTGGTAGCCTCGGCATTGACTCTATTCGTGCTGCCGGTGGCTTATTGCGCCATTCATAAAATCAAATGAGAGAACATTCAACAATTTACAGTTTACCAATTGAATGATGAAAACAAATATACTTATCCTATCATTACTGTGCTTCGGACTGAATGCCGGGGCGCAACAAACCTATCTGAGCCGCGAAGAATACCGCGACAAGGTAGAAGCATACAGCCAGATTCTAAAACAACAGCATCTGAAAACATTCGCCAGTACCGAGGCACGCAAGATTGCCTCCACCGGTTTCCTGCCCCAGATTGACATCACCGCCGAGGGTACCGCCAATCTCAATCATCTGGACCAATGGAACAGTCCGAAAGGAGACTACCGCCCTTATACCTATCAGGCACTTGCCACCCTGACCCAACCGCTTTATGCCGGAGGTTCCCTGATAGCTCAAAAGAAAATGGCCCAAGCCGACGAGGCACTGGAGCAACTTACCACAGAACTGACCCTCGACCAGATACACTACCAAAGTGATGCCATCTATTGGAATGCCTCTGCCGCCCGTGCCGGCCTGACGGCAGCAACCACCTTTCTAAACATTGTACAACAGCAGTACGACATCATCCAAGACCGCTTCGACGAGGGTGCCATCAGCCGCACAGACTTGCTGATGATCTCCACCCGGCGTAAGGAGGCCGAATTGCAGTACATCAAGGCACGCCAAAAACATACCCTTGCCCTGCAACAGCTGAACATTCTGATGGGATCGGAACCGAACGCTCCCATAGACAGCATAGCCGAAATAGATATACCGACTACCCCCATCATTCCTTTGGGCCTGGATGATGTACTGCCCCGCCGGGCAGAATATGCCAGTACCTCCGTGAACATCGCCCGCAGTGAAGCGCAACGGCATGCCGCCCTCAGCCGCTACAACCCACAAGTCAGCATGTTCCTCGCTACCGGTTGGGATACGGGAATCGCCTATATGGGGCAGGATGTACCTCATACTCCCGTCGCAGGGGTCAATGTCAGCATCCCCATCTTCCGTTGGGGAGCCCGCTTCAAGACAAACCGCCAACAGAAAGCCTATATCGGCATACAGAAGCTGCAACAAAGCTATGTAACGGACAATATCCTGGAAGAGCTCTCCGCAGCCACCACAAAACTGACGGAAACTGAACAGCAAGTCAGGACTGCCCGGGAGAATATGACACTCGCCGAAGAGAACCTGGACCTTGTCACCTTCTCCTATAATGAAGGAAAAGCCAGCATGGCAGATGTATTGTCCGCACAACTCTCGTGGACGCAGGCACACACCAACCTGATTGATGCGTATCTGGCAGAGAAAATGGCGGTAGCTGAATATAGGAAGGTGATTAGTGAATGAAATGCTCCTTAAAAAACATACAAAAAACTCCGGCATAGCTTTACAAAGCCATACCGGAGTTTCTTTATATTTTTCCTACAGACTGTTTATCCCAGGAACGAAATCAGCACACCCGCCGCAACAGCCGACCCGATTACACCGGAGATATTACTGGACATACAGTAATTCAGCACATGGTTCTTAGGGTCATATTTCGTTGCAATATCATTGCAGACACGGCTTGCCATGGGCACGGCACTCAATCCGGTTGCACCAATCAACGGATTAATCTTCTTTTTGCTGAACAAGTTGAACAGCTTTACAAAAAAGATACCGCCGGTAATGGACAGTGCAAACGCCAGGAAGCCGCCGATTACGATACCAATGGTCGTCCAGTTCAAGAAAGCCTCACTGGTCATGGTGGCACCCACGCTCAGTCCAAGGAAAATAGTAGCCGCATTCATGATACTGTTGGCTGCCGCATCGAACAGACGGCTCGTATCAGAACCTATTTCCTTAATCAGGTTACCAAACATCAACATACCAATCAAAGGCACTGCCGTGGGCACAAACAAGGCGACAACCGTAGTCACAGCAATCGGGAAGATAATCTTCAATACACGCAGATTCTTAATCTCGATTTTCGAAGGATACAGTTTCTCCTGCTCCTTCATGTTAATCATCAATTCCTTCTTGGTACAGAACAGCTTCACCACCATCGGAATGATGACCGGTACCAGCGCCATATAAGAATAAGCAGCAATGGCAATAGGACCCAGCAAATGAGGAGCCAGCTTAATGGTAGTAAAGATAGCGGTAGGACCATCGGCACCACCGATAATACCTAACGCACCCGCTTCCTGCGGAGTAAAACCCATCAACACGGCACAAAGCAGCACGGTAAAGATACCCAACTGGGCTGCTGCACCAAATATGGAGAGACGCAAGTTACGAAGCATCGGACCGAAATCGGTCATCGCACCCACACCCATAAAGATGACAGGAGGCAGGAAACCGGTCTTAATCAGCATGTAATAGATGAAGTTCATCAGTCCGAGGTCGTGCGCAATTTCGTGCAACGGCATCTCCCAGACATTCTTCATCACCCCGCCTACCATGACCATTCCGTTCTCGTCCGCCTGAATCACACCCATGTCACCACCGGGAAAGTTGGCAATGAGCACACCGAAAGCGATGGGCACCAGCAACAGCGGTTCATAGTGTTTCTTGATACCTAAATAAAGCAGGATGAAAGCGATGGCATACATCACGAGGAACGACGGATCGGCAATGATGTTGCTGAAAGCCGTCATATCATAAAGTTTTGCAAATATATCTTCCATTATCCTATCTTCATTAATACATCATCTTCAGAAACAGAATCGCCGGGGTTGACACAGATAGCCGTCACCGTTCCATCAAAATCCGCACGGATGGCATTGTATGTCTTCATGGCTTCGATATAGCAAAGCAGGTCGCCTTTCTTCACCTTATCGCCTACCTTCAACGAAGTTTCCTGCGTGTTCTTGGTCAGGAAGAACTTGCCTTCCAACGGAGCAGGCACATCCTGTCCTTCGCCTACGGAAGCAGAAACCTTGTCTGTGGCCGAAGCGGGCAGGTCGATATCGCCATAGGCTACCGTCACGCGGTAAGCCTGACCGTCCACCTGCACGGTGAGCGTCTTGGGTTTGGCATCGTCCAGCGGAGACTTGTCACGTTCGGCACGACGTTTTTCCACGTCTTCCAGGAAGTCTTGTTTTGCCTTGCCGCTCTTATAGGCCTCGTATTGAGCCGGGTGCATAGCGTACTCGAAGAGTTCTTCGTCGTCCTCGCCCAATTCCCATTTGTTTTCCTTCATCAGCTTGCGGTACTTGTCCAAAGCATCGGGGTAGTTGTCTTGCGGATTGCCGGTGAAAAACTTGCGTCCTTCGCGCTCCGCTTTTTCGATAAGTTCAGGAGCCAATTCACCCGGCAACTTACCGGCTTTGCCCAACAGCATATCCCAGATATCATCGGCAATCATGCCCCAGCGTTCCTTGCCCTTCTCCATAGCAATGACGTTCATCATGGAGAGGTTCTTGACGTACTGGCTGAACGGAGTCACCAATGGAGGATAACCTACGCGCGGCCAAACGTATGCCACTTCATTGAACAACTTAATGAGCAATTCGTCCTGCTTCATGAAAGGCAGGTTGCGTTTTGCCTTGTATTTGTTGATGGATTCCAAGTTGGACTCCAAGTCGGCCATCAGACTGCCCATCATGCCGCCCGGCAGTCCGGGACCAATCAGCAGGGAGTTCATCAAGCGGTTGCGTGGACTGATATACAAGCCGAGGAAGTCGTCCATAAACTCCTGGATGAGGGCACGTACCTTCATATATGCCTCCATATTGATTTCGGGCACCTGGAAGCCTGCATCTTTCAGCATAGCCTGCACGCTGAGCAAGTCTGCATGTCCCGTACCCCATGACAGCGGTTCCATGCCTACGTCGATATAGTCGCAACCCGCCTCGCACACTTCAAGAATGCTTGCCATATTGAAACCGGGACCTGCATGGCTATGGTACTGGATAGGAATATCAGGATGTGCCGCCTTGATGTTGGCCACAATCTTACCTAGAGAAACCGGACGTCCGATACCTGCCATATCCTTGATGCAGATTTCGTCGGCACCTGCCTTGATAAGCTGCAAAGCCATGTTCGTGTAGTATTCTACTGTATGGATAGGTGAATGGGTGATACAGAGCGAACATTGGGAAATCATTCCGGCATCGTGTGCATAACCGATGGAAGGGATGATATTGCGGGTATCGTTCAGACCGCAGAAGGTACGCGTGATATCCGTACCCTGCGCTTTCTTCACCTTATAGAACAACTTACGCACATCAGCGGGCACAGGACTCATGCGGAGGCCATTGAGGGCACGGTCTAACATGTGGGTCTGGATACCGGCTTCATGGAACGGCTTCGTCCACTCGCGCACGGCTTTATTCGGATTCTCCCCAAACAGCAGATTTACTTGTTCAAAACCTCCGCCATTGGTTTCCACGCGCGCAAAACAACCCATCTCGATGATGGCGGGAGCTACTTTCACCAGTTGGTCAACGCGGGGTACATATTTTCCGGCACTCTGCCACATGTCCCTGAATACCAAGCTGAATTTAATTTCCTTTTTCATACTAATTTATTCGGTGTGTTTTTATTTTTATAATTGATTCAGATTTTTTCTACCTTAGCAACTTTACCCTTACCTTGTGTCACTACTGTTACGGCAGCACTGATAGCTGCCAGAATATTACCGGGGACAGGTGCGGGACCATTTGCCGCTGCTTTAGCCGGTGCCACCTCTTCGGGCGCATATTTATTCACCAATGCAATAAGAGCTTTTCCTAAGTTAATAACAATCAGCAGGATAGCGAAGACTGTTGCCATACCTACCACCATCAGCAAAAGTGCTGTATTCAAGTTCTCCATATTATAAATTATTAGTTATTCAGCCACATTTACGAAAAATCGCTCGAAATTAGCGATAATCCATTAAAGAAAGGCAGAGAAAAATGATAAAAGATGCTAAAAAGTAAAGCTTCCCGCACAACCAAGAGATTGTACGGGAAGCTTTTAGCATAGAAACTGTGTCGGTCATCAGTTACTTTCAAAGAAGGAGAATCAGCCCAACGGGTTCTCGCCTTGGTCACCGTCGTTGCCGCCGGGGTTGCCACTGTCGTCACTGCCGGTATTGCCGCCCGTAGAGGTAGAGGTCTTGCCCCATTCTTCCCAAACAATCTTCGTATTCACCATGCTGCGGGTAGTCACCTGACGGCCACTATTACGCTCCACTTCGGGCAGGAAACGAACGCGCACTCCGTTAATCAGCGAAGCGCTTACCTCCGCAGCCGTCGGCACTCCTCTTTTGGTAGAGGTGGCAGTATAGTAGAAGGTGCCTACACCATCTATCTTTACAGTACGTCCCTGCCCCATGAAATTACTCAATACACGTCCCAAATTCTCCATCACTGCATATGTGTCACCACGGGTCACGGTAGAAATGACAGACAGTTCATCTGCCACTTCACGGGTAGTAACCGCCTTGCCCCAGGTTACTGATTGAGGATACCACAAATTGTTTACTTTCTTCTGAATTCTTCTAAAAAATGCCATAATCGTAATGTTTTAAATGATTAATTAATAATGATACGGTTTCTCTTGTCTCACCCGAGAAGCAGAAGTTTTCATCGTGAGGCCTCAACGATTCAGCCGTCTGCTTTTCTCAAATTCGATGTTGCAAAGTTAGGGCGGGAAACAAGGGAAAACAAGAAAATGGCATCTACAACCATTTTTCATAAATCATTTAAAAACAAAGGATTACAAAAACGCCGTCTCTACAAGGAGAGGGGAAAATAAAGAGGAAATAAGAAGAATAAGGTGGTAATCTCTACAAGCTATACACGCAAACCTCTGATAATGAATACGCCTATATCTTCCGGTCTCTACAGAATAGTTGTTATAAGCTATTCTTTGCAATATGATATCATTTAGAGTTTATGCCAGTGAAAAGAAAGAATGCACACATAGAGAGAATGTACCTCTCTACGTGTTTGGCTGATTTTATTTTGTTACTGCATTATACAAATCCTGATAGGTCTTCACCACACTATACACCATATCACCTGTACTGATAGCTGCAAAGTGGCGACGAGCACATTCTATCTTGGCATCCTCGGAATGACGAAGTTGTGATACTTCGATGTCGTTACCTTTGGTTTCCGCTACGAAATATACGTGCTTCACAGTGCCTTCTCGGAAAGCTACAGCCCAGTCGGGATTGTATTTGCCCATTGGGGTGTTGATGTAGAAACCTCCCGGCAGTTTGCTATATACCACTACATCATCCTCGGCTTCCAGTGATTCGGCAAAGCTCTTTTCAATTCCCTCGCTATCCACTACCACAAGGTCGTAGAGAGACTTGGTGCTTTCGATGGCGTCCCTACCGAGAGTACCGCGCAGCGTGGCTTCCTCAAAGATGTCTGTGCCAAAAGTACCAGTACGTTTTTCGTATTGTATATGTTGGATGAGGGAAATTGCTTTACAGTCATTGATAATGCGACCTGCCTTGATGATGAACTCCTCTGGATTCAGCTTGAACTGATGAAAAGTCGCATGATTAACGCCTTTCAGCATTTCTACAATGGTGCGGCGAGTTAGACCGGTGGATTGCACGAGTTCACCTACCAAGTCGTAAGTTACCTCTGCACCAATGGCTTCCGTCACACGGATAGTCTTCACAGTGGCTGCGCTCATAGCAGTTCCGGCTTCCAACTCCTTTCGGTCACGGATGCTTTCCATGCCGCCACTTTCCACAACGATACGAACCTCTGTCACATTCAGATGCTTGTCGAGTGCATCAATGGCAGCCTTTATGAGCTTTGGAGTTTCAAAGCGCACATTGTAATAGGTACGTGTATTGATACGCTTCCACAACTCTTGCCACTCTTTTTTGTTGAAGTTGTCTTTCACGAAATGAGCCTCCGTCTTGTTGCGCCCGTTAGCTGGTTTGAACGCATCGGGATTGAATACCTTATCCAACTGCTTGACGATAAACGAGCGTAAATTTTCCATTTCACCAAAGTTGAGCGTTCCGGCTTTCTTTTCATCAAAATACTTCTGCGTTAGCTTACCCTTTCTGATGTAACCTTGCCCAATCAGTTCCTCGTGGATTTCCACAGCCTGCTCAGTGGTTATCTTTATGTTATGTCCGTCCTCAGTTTGCGTCAGCTGGTCGATAAACAACGTAGGTGGTACAACCACCGGACGGTTACTGCAGGCTTCCGCCATGTCTGTTTGCAGCTTCTTGGCAAAGTCGTCATAGCTCTCGCTGGCAATAACGGTCAAGATATTGGTGTCGAACACATGGTCGCCCAATACGTCGGCATCTTGACGTTCGCCCTTATCGTTGACGCATAGGCGCATACCACGCCCCACCTCCTGACGTTTCTTGATTTCGTTGGAGGTGTCTTTCAACGTACAAATCTGGAACACATTAGGATTGTCCCAACCTTCCTTCAAGGCCGAGTGAGAGAAGATGAAGCGAACGGGACAACTTTGGCTAAGTAAACGCTCCTTATCCTTCATGATAAGGTCGAAACCACGTTCTTCGTTTTCGCCTTCCTTATTCTTCGATTCCACGCTCTTCCCTTTTTTATCGATAGAGAAGTAACCATCGTGAATGTTTTCGGGCGCATTCTCCGGATTGGAAAGGAAGCAAGAGTAGGCAGCATCCGTAAAGGTAGGCATAAACTCTTGCAAGGCACGTTGGTACTCCTCTTCAAACATCTTTGCGAACTTACCCTTTTCCATGTTGTCTTTACCATAGATGCGATAACTGTCCACATGGTCGATAAAGAACAATGACAGCACTTTGATGCCGCGAGCGAAAAGTTGGCGTTCACGTTCCAAATGAGTCTTGATGGTTTCACGTATCTGGTGGCGACGGAGAATATCCTCATTCACGCTGCCCACCACCTCACCGGGATGAAGCGTCAGTCCGTTGAGGAAATGCACGGTGTTGGTCAATCCGTCTATACGTTCCACTTTAAAGTTATCGGCATATTCCTGCAAACCGCCGCTTTGCTCTTTGAGGTCGAAGCCCTCATTCACCAAGCGAATGGTCTGGCGTGTGCCATTGACAGTCTTGACATCGAAGCCCAATCGAGCTCGTGGATTGCCTTTACTAATGACGATTTCATCTAGATAAACATAACCATTGGTGGCTGTAGACCCCACTTGATGCACACTGCGTACCTCTATTTTCTTCACCAGCTTCTTGTTGTAAGCGTCGATGGCATCGAGGCGATATACTTGGTTGAATATTTCACGGTGCGTGGCACTATAAAGTAGGGTAAAGAGCGGGTTAAACAGTTTGATACCTTTTCGTGTAGCATTACTTTTATCCGTTCCCAACACGCTTTGCGGTTCGTCAATGATTAGGATGGGATTCATTTTTGCCAAGATGTCAATCGGCTTTCGCGAGCCGAACTCATCACGGCGTGAGAAGATGATACGGGCGGCTGCATCACCGGCACGTCCTTCTTTGTTCTTATCTTCGTTGAGCGAGGCATTAAAAGCCTGCGTGTTGATAATCATTACATGAATGCCGTTATCCGAAGCAAAGGCATCAATCTTAGCGAGCTGCTTGGAGTTATAGATGAAGTATTGCATACGCTTACCATATTCTCCAGCAAAGTGCTCTGCCATACTCTCAAAACTCTTGAACACACCTTCGCGGATGGCAATACTTGGCACTACAATCACAAATTTCGACCAGCCATAGCGGGCGTTCAGCTCGTACATGGTCTTGATGTAGGTATAGGTCTTACCCGTACCTGTTTCCATCTCGATGGTAAAGGTACGTCCGTCTCCCTCCAGATGCTCCACGGGCTTTAATCCTTCTGCCATCTGTATGCCACGCACATTCTCGCAAATACTTTCATTGTCAAGCACAAGGGGAAGATTGCCGAATCCGTCGAAGTTGAGCGCACCAAACTTGTTCAAGAAGGTGCGGCTGCCATCGTGTTTGGGTTGCCCCTGAAACACATCACTCACACATTTGGTAGCTTCCGCTTGAAAGCGTTGATGTTTATACTTGATTCTCATAAGCTACTATTCCTCCATACCATCTATGATGTTATTTAATTGCGCCTGCAACTCTTCTTTCTTAGGTAAGTATAATTGATAACGTGCAGCAAACAACTGATTGCTGATACCTTCAAGCGCATACTCCATCAAGAGTTCGTCTTTCTTTGCGCCCAATACGATTCCAATAGGTAGATTGTCGTCTGGTTGGCAAATTTCTGCCTTAAAGTAATTCAGATATAAATTCATCTGACCGATGTCTCCGTGTTTGATTTCAGCACGTTTCAAGTCTATCAGTACATAACATTTCAGTATGGCATGATAGAACACCATATCTACCTTAAATCTACGACTCCCAATAGGTATGACATATTGACGACCAATGAAAGCAAAACCTCTACCTAACTCCAGCAGGAAAGTTTCCATATTTGCTTTCAGAGCTGTTTCCAACTCACTTTCTTTGTATCTCTTGCGAACAGGCAGACCGGTAAATTCAAGCACGTAAGGGTCTTTTATGATGTCCTCCGGCTTTTGAACTATGTGCCCCTCGTTCGCCAAAGCCAGTATTCCTGCCTTATCCGTGCTCAGTGCAAGCCGTTCATACAAAGAACTGTTCATCTGTCTTTTCAATTCCCGCACTTTCCAACCTTCCTTGATAGCTTCGGTCATATAGAATTGCATTTCCAACGGATCTTCGCACTTCAACAACTCAAAGTAATGACTCCACGTTAAAATGTGAGACACTGTCTCACATTTTGGAAACTTAAGGTAAAACATACGCATGTATGTTAAGTTGGAGCGACTGAAGCCCCTGCCTCTCAACCGTGTCAAGTCCTTGGAGAGGTTCACCAATAGGCGGTCTCCATAGCGAGCTTTGGCGTTACCTTTTTGCTCAAATTCTATAATATATTGTCCTGTCGCCCAATTCGCCATCAGTAACGAATGGTTCACTGCCTTGATAGCTTTACTACGAGCATCATTCCAAAGTTCTGAAATATGTGAGACAAGTTTCACATATTCAGAATCGCCTTCTTCAGTGTGCTGTATGATGATATTCTTTTCCATTGAAAATGTCGTTTTATTATATTACCCTGATATTATTAAACGCATCATTATCCGCCCAATCCAAGGCTTGCTTGAACTGCTCATAGATGTTGATTTTCTGAGCATCTTCTTTGAAACAGGCATCGCGGAAGAGTACACGTAAAGGACTTTTGTCTGCCATCGCAGCTACTACCTTATCGGTAATATCTGGAGAAAAACAAGCCACGAGGTCGCCTTCATTGACGGTGTAGATGGTGCAGCCATCCACGGTTTCTGTCAACAAGGGTAAGTCCAAACGAACACCCCATGCCAACATAGAGCCATAGAGCAGGTCGAGGTCGGTACGGTCATCCTTGATATTATTGGCAAAGAGGTCGAGCTGGTCTTGCTTGTATTCCTTAGGTGAAAGCGATACTTTCTCGTAGTTGCTTGCGTCGAGGCGATAGACACGGAAACCGGTGTCGAGGTTTTGTGTAGTAAACGGAGAATCAGCCTTGATTTTTGCACCGGCACGACGGATGCGTTCTTTAGCTATCTCAGGGATAGTGGCGTAGCCTGCCTTACGTGCTTCGCTATCTTCTGGCGTTTCTTCGGGAAGCTGAACGCAGATATATCTTCTGTTACCTCCGTCTTCGGCGTTGAGTTGCATTACAGCATGAGCAGTGGTGGCAGAGCCTGAGAAGAAATCGAGGATAAGTGCATCTTTATCAAAATGAGTCATCATCTTGAGCATCCTTATCAAGAGATTTATACTTTTGGGATTGTCGAATGCTTTGCAGCCCATCAATTTCTGAAGATATGAAGTTGCGGAAGAAGTTAAGAAATCTGCATCCCACCAAGTCGTAACTTTTTTTCTTGATTGCCGAGCCTGATCTTCGTAATACTTCTTCTGGAGATTGTTCTCTGTGACAATAAGCAGTCCATTATCATACAGTTTCTGCATGGTCTCTTTTGAATATCTCCAATATCCTTCAACGCCCATAAATTCGTAAAAAGGATTACCTTTCTTTGCTCCACCAGGACCATCCACAGGTGCCAATTTATATTTTCCCTTATCGTCTTCTCGATTAAATCCGTCTAATACTGGGTCTTCTCCTATATTCTTTTGTTGAGCAAACACCTCATTTATTTCTTTTGCATAAAACGCAATGTGATTGTGATTCTCAGATATTATTCTATCATTAGAAACAGAAGCTCTATGCTTATGGCAAATATCAGCAATGAAATTATGCTCACCAAAGACTTCATCGCATATTTTGATGAGATTTGCATTCTCATCATCACCTATCGAAATAAAGATAACTCCATCCTCCGTGAGCAGAGAACGAGCCACCAGCAAACGACTATAAATCATACTACACCAATCCGAATGAAACTTACCATTCGTATCGGTATTCTTCCTGAAGCGATAGCCCAACTCGTCCACATTGCCGGCTTTGAAATCCTCTTCGGCAGCAGTGCGAGCAAAGTCGTCGTGATACACAAAATCATTGCCAGTATTATAGGGTGGGTCGATATAAATCATCTTCACCTTACCCATATATGAGCGTTGCAAGAGTTTGAGCACTTCCAGGTTATCACCTTCGATATAGATATTCTTCGTATTGTCCCAATCCAAGGAATCTTCCACCACCGGGCGTAATGTCTTATCGGTCGGTTTGGCAGCCTCCATACGAGCGGCGTTCTTGCCTACCCATGTAAACTGATACATCTCGCCATCGCCGTCTGTGACATGGTCGCCAAGCAACCGGCGAAGCACCTCGAAGTTTACCTTTCGGGAGATTTCACCAGTCTTGTCATCACGTACTTCGGTAAATGCCGAAGGTGCTATCTGATAGAGCGCATCAAGATTGAGTTGCGTTCCGTCTGCGGAGTTCAAATCCAAATGTTTCAATATGTCAGTCATATATCTTGTTTCTTAATTGTTTTCTAATGTTTTAAGTTTCTCTTTCTTTGATTCATCCTTGATGAAAGTAGGAGACGTGAAAATAAAACGCAATTCCGCGGCACTTTACAAAAACAATTATTTAAAGTGCTGAGCAATAAAATATTGCCCAGTACTTTGCCATGTCAGAAGATTCACTTAAATTAGTGTTGCAAAAAAGCACAAGAAATCTTCAACAAGCATGACAAAAATAAGCATAAAATCCGGTAAACTCACTTCTTTTGGAGGGATATTTTTAATTATGGAACAATTTGATTCTATGCTCTCATCCGTAATCAATTCAACACTTTAGCAGTCCGATAGAAAGCGAACTGTTGAAATAACAAGGAATAACAATATTTTTAAGTCACCAATCAGTTTCTCATTTCATTTTGTAACAACATTTCAAAGTCCAAAGACATCCGTTTCAAGCCATCAATCCGTCACACTCCATCCCCTCACAGAACGCCTTCTGAAGTGGGGGTAATTCAGTATACGACTGAATAGGATTCAATATACGACTGAATGGCATTCAGTATACGACTGAATAGGGTTCAGTATAAGACCGAGGTTATATTATAGCAAAACAGAATTGAGAACAAGGGGGAAATCACCGACTTTTTGTCCTAATAAATCAACACAAACAGACTATATCCCTAAAATAATCATATAAAAATATCGGAAATGAGTTCAAGACAGATACTCTGCAACTTTCTGTATTTACATACTTAGCCAGTTGATTTTCATATATGTTGCTCTGAGCTAGATTTTCTTTTAAAGCAGGTATAGCATCAACACCTACACAAATGAAGTTTGCCTTCCGAACATTCATATCGGTCAAATGCAGCCAATTTTCTTTAGCAGTCTGTTGTTTCAGCAACTTCTTTTCCTCTTTCTCATTTTTATTACCTGATATAAGCAGATGCTCAAAAGAATTATAAAAAGAAAAATCACGAGCCAAGGCTTTAAAATTATGACATTTCTCACGAGTAACGTCATAACTCAGATAATCCTTATCCGGCAGTTGCTTGGTATAGAACACAGACTCCACCATCGGATAATTGATATACAATTTCCCATTTTCGGTTTCATCGTCAAAATACTCCAGCATTTCACCGATATGTCGGTTGTTCTCTTCCAATGTCAATCGGGATTCTTGAAAATCATAATCAAAAAACAAGAATATTTCAGAAACATCCACTTCCAGAATATCAGCAAGAGTATCATCCCCTTTCTTTTGCAATATATCATTAAGTATAGTTACCGTATTTCCGCTTGCTGTAACATTTTCAAAGACATCATACCCCTTTAACTTTGAATATAAAGAATAAATATTACTGTTATAAGTACATACAAACGGCTCTGTTTCTTTGGCGAAAAACAAATGTTTCAAAGTCTCAAAAAGACGAGGCTCACATTTCTTACCTTCAAAAATAAATAGTATCATACCTTGAAAGTATTACCCCGGAAAAGTTTTTCGATATTGTGTCCAAACCTCAACTCTTTATCCGTACAGTCACACAAAGGTTTAATCTTATTTTCATTCAAGATGAAATTACAGTCCGGACGCAGCAGGTCATTGGTCATTAAATACGTGTTATGTGAAGAAGTAAATATCTGGCAATCCATATTGAACAGCATTTTGCACACTTCAAAGGCTAAACGGAAATGATAGAACGCATCAAATTCGTCAATAAAGACAAATGACGCTTCACTCATTCGTTTCATCCAAAAATAAAGTAATTGCAGCGACCTCGTTCCCGTAGATGCAACCAAGTAGAAAGGTATTTCCGAACCGCCTATATCACAAAGTATTTGTTTATCGGCAGGCGTATGTGCGACAAGCCGGAACGTTTGTCCACTGACTCTCCGCAGGAAATTTGAGAAGTCTTCGAGCAATCCGTTTGCAATGATAAACTCATCAAGATTCATTGCAGTTGTTTCCAGTCCGATAAATTCCCTTGTATCAAGATTCCGAAACCAAAGCATCGAGTTGACAAACTTACTGAGTTTTATCAAGTAGTGTTCTTTGCCCAACGGGTAGGAAGTCAATAAGAAATTGACTATCGGCACATTATTTGCATTGCTTCCAAGGCTATTCTCTATGGTTTCTTCCATAGGAAACTGTTGCTTGTCTATACAAAAAGAACCATTCTTCCGTTCAAAAACCAAATTATCGTCCACCCTAAGCGATTCGGACACTAATATACCACCGGCATTTTTAGAATAGGCATAGACAACTATCTCGTTCTCAAACCTAAATGTATATTCGAACTCGACTACCCCCTCTTTATTTCCGGTATAAATAAAATTCACATAATAATCTATCTTCTTCCATTTGGGCGACAAATGGTTCTCAATATCGAATAAGGCTAAACTGAAGTTTGTTTTACCCGATCCGTTCGGTCCATATACAATACCATTTTTTATGATACCGTTTTTGATAGCGTTTTTATTGAACTCATAATTAGCCGGACTTGACAAATCCCACTCAATGCGGTCTGCAAATCCACGATAGTTGGTAACAGCAAATTTTACTAACATATTTCTATTGGCTTAACTTTCAGAAGACAAAGATACGGAAAAGGATTTCCGTAAAAAAATTACGGGCTTAATTTATCTTAATGCCACCTAATAGTTTCATACCCTTGTTACTGTTGTCTTGCAATCCGAAATTTCAAACATGACACACTACTGTATCCAGCGTCTCTCCATCGGCAAACAGCCTGCCATCCGCCTGCATCATCCGTTTCTTCAGGCGAAACTTCTGCTGGGACACGGAAGCGGGAGACACGGCAATAAGCGTGGCAATCTGTGCATTGCTGAAGTGAAGACGGATAAGCATACAGAGCTGGCTGTCGGCAGGTGTAAGCTGGGGAAAGCGCAGGGCAAGACGTTTGGAAGCGCCCTTATACACCCGGTCCGTAAGCTTCTGCAAGTAGTCCCACTGGCTGTCGGCAAGGAACTTGGGCTGGGTGCGCAACTGCTTCACCACTTCGTCCGTGTCTATCATGGCAGAAGCAAGCGCCTGCACCTGCTCGTCGAGCATACGGACACGCTCGCCCTCCTTTTGCAACAGTTCCAATTCACGAGGTACGGGACGGTCTTCATACTCCTTGAGGCGGGTACGAAGTGATTCGTTTTCTTTATCCAGGCGGCTGCCATGTTCCATGAGATTCATCAATGAACTACGCACTTCTTCCCGCTCTTCATCCGTCAAGGACATCTCCTTCAGGCATTCTTCCAGTTCCTCGCGCTCGCGTTCATTGTTGCGCAAGCGCTGTTCGTTTTCACTCAGGGTGACAAGATAGTTACGGTGACTACGTTCTTTCTTGAAACGGATAAGGCTGAACAGCATAGCACCGGAAATGCTGAACATAATCACAGAAAACACTCCCCAGAAAAAACGTTCGTAACCACTGACCGGCTTCAGCCGCACATGCCTGCCATCAGAAAGCTCCTTTATCTGATTATACTCACGGTGCAAACCGGAAATCAGGCGGACGGCCCGGGCACTGTCGACAGCACCGCATTGCACCAACGAGTCAGCATGAGAAAGGGACTGTTCGTAGTTCATCAGAGTTCTATCGGCAGGTTTCGAGCAGGCTGTCAGCCCCAGAAGGAGAATCAGCAGGAGAAAAAGGAAGGTATGTTTCATCTTGAAATTTTGTGTTTATAATAAGTAAGGTATAAAATCGGTAAGGAACGAGCTTACTTCAACAGTTTTCATAATCAATGCATATTAATCGTTGCAGAACCAAAGGTAACACTTTCTTCCCACAATAAATAAAGAGGTACAAAGTTTTTCATTACTTTGTACCTCCTCTTTTTCTTCGACTTGCATCATTTATAGCCGTGAGTCAGCAAAAATCGTATAGCTTAGAACTCACTCGTAAAGTGGAACTTGATATGCTTGAAGTCCATCTGCGCCATCTGCAACACATATCCGCTATCGGCCAGGAACACATCCCTGCCCTCGCGGTCTTTGGCCATGTACTGGTATTTGCGCTTCTTGAAGGCTTCCAGCTCCGCCGCATCATCGCTCTCAATCCAACAGGCCTTATACAGACTGAGCGGCTCCCAACGGCACTTCGCACTGTATTCGTTCTCCAGACGATACTGGATGACCTCGAACTGCAACTGCCCCACCGTACCGATAATCTTACGCCCGTTGAACTGGTTGACGAACAACTGCGCCACACCTTCGTCCATCAACTGGTCGATACCCTTGGCAAGCTGTTTCTGCTTCATCGGGTCGGCATTCTCAATGTACTTGAACATCTCCGGCGAGAAGCTTGGAAGTCCCTTGAAGTGAAGCGCCTCGCCTTCGGTCAGCGTATCGCCAATCTTGAATGTACCGTTATCCGGCAGGCCGATAATATCTCCTGCCCAAGCCTCATCGACAGTCGTCTTGCGCTGCGCCATGAACTGCGTAGGCGACGAGAAACGCATCGTCTTGCCATGACGTACATGCAAGTACGGGGCATTGCGTACAAACTTCCCGGAGCAGATTTTGCAGAAAGCGATACATGAACGGTGATTCGGGTCGATGTTGGCAGTTATCTTAAAGACGAATCCGGTAAATTTGGGTTCTTCCGGCTCCACCTCACGCTCTTCCGCCTTCACGGGACGGGGACTGGGAGCAATCTCCACAAAGCAGTCCAGCAGTTCCTGCACACCAAAGTTATTCAGTGCCGAACCGAAGAATACGGGAGCAAGTTCCCCTTTCAAATATTCCTCCTTATCGAATTCGGGGTAAACACCGTCTATCAGTTCCAGTTCTCCGCGCAGCTTGTCGGCCAGCTGGGCGCCAATCCGGTTGTCCAGCTCCTCTGTATGGATGTCCACTTCCACCTTCTCCGTCACTACCTGCTTGCTGGGCTGGTAGAGGTTGAGGTTATGCTCGTAGATATTGTAGACACCCTTGAAACGGACACCGCTCTCGATAGGCCACGTCAAGGGACGCACGTGGATGTGCAGTTCCTCCTCCAGTTCGTCCAGCAGGTCGAACGGGTCTTTGGCTTCACGGTCCATCTTGTTGATGAAGATAATCACCGGCGTATTACGCATACGGCACACCTCCATCAGCTTGCGTGTCTGCGTTTCCACACCTTTCGCACCGTCCACCACGATGATAACGCTATCCACAGCCGTCAGCGTGCGGTAGGTATCTTCGGCAAAGTCCTGGTGACCCGGAGTATCGAGGATGTTGACCTTGTAGTCATGGTAGTCGAACTCCATTACAGAAGTGGTAACGGAAATACCACGCTGTTTTTCAATATCCATCCAGTCCGACGTTGCCGTCTTCTTTATCTTATTGCTCTTTACGGCACCCGCCACCTGGATTTGTCCACCAAAAAGCAACAGCTTCTCGGTCAATGATGTCTTACCGGCATCCGGATGCGCGATAATCGCAAACGTTCTCCGTCTCTCTATTTCGTTGTTATTGGCCATATATCAATTAGTCAGTAATAATCACTCTTCCAAATTCTTCATGCAGACGGCAAGGCTCGCCTCCCAATGGGGTATATCGATGCCGAATGTCTTCTTTATCTTTGTCTTGTCCAGTACGGAATAATGCGGACGCGGCGCCTTGGCAGGAAACTCATCCGTATGCAGCGGGCTTACCTTGCAGGTCTTTATGCCGGCCAGGCGATGGATAGCCAACGTGAAATCATACCACGAGCACACCCCCTCGTTGCTGAAATGATAGACCCCGGGAACAATCCCCCGGTTGACAGCCGCAAAAATGGCACGTGCCAAATCATTGGCGTATGTCGGCGTGCCTATCTGGTCGAAGACAACTCCCAGCGTCTCTCGCTCACGTCCCAGACGAAGCATCGTCTTCACAAAATTATTCCCGTAAATGGAATAGAGCCATGCCGTACGGATAATCATGGCACGGCTACAATGCTTCATCACCGCCTGCTCACCTGCCAGTTTAGTAGAGCCATATACCGAATTGGGGCAAGTGGCCGCCTCTTCCGTATAGGGAGTGTGTCCGGTTCCGTCGAAGACATAATCGGTGGACACTTGTATCAAGGCAGCACCGCAAGCTTCGGCAGCGGCAGCCAGATAGCCCGGAGCGACATGATTCAGCTTGTCACAAAGTTCCTGATTGTCCTCCGCCTTATCTACCGCCGTATAAGCTGCGCAATTCACAATCACATCTATCCGGTTATCCTTCACAAACCCGTGCACAGCTTGTTCGTCGCAAATGTCCAATTCCTGCACGTCAGTGAAAAAATAAGTGTGCTGCCTGTTTTCTTTCGACAACACTTGCATTTCATTGCCAAGTTGACCGTTGGCACCGGTTATCAGAATATTCATTTAATAAAGTTACACTTATATATAGAATGTTACGATGAACAATATTTTCCTCCATAATTATCAATCATCCACTATCAGTTATCCATCAACTCCAGTTCTCCCCGCTTCTCCTTGTCATAATAGTTGGCAAGCAACGAGATGAAACTGCTAATAACCTCCATAGCCTTCGCCGTGCCCTGACTGATTTCCTTCTTCTGCAAGCGCAACAGCAGCACTCCATAAAGCGCCTCGAAACAAGTGTCTATCTCAGACTCCTCTTTCCGGCCGTTCTTCTGACGCAGCTCCACGATAAAAGGCAGTGCCTTGAAATAAGCCGCATTATAGAACGGATATTTCGTAGAGGCCAGTAGTTCGCCATGCAGCTCCGTCAAGTTCAGAATGACATTCCGGTTGATTTGCAGATGTCCTTTTTCCGTTACGCCTTCCGCACGCATCATATCCGCCAGGTTTCCATACCATTCTTCCAGCGCAGGCCGTTCCTCCTCCGGATAGCGCAAGATGATGTTCTGGCGTATCCGGTCTATGTCACAGCCGTTGGCACGGAGCAAATCCTCTACCTGCCACATATATATAAGGTATTCGGCTATATTCTTCTCTTTCAGTAGTTGCGCAATCTTCACGATAAAATGTATGATTTATGACCTTAGATTTATAATCTCATTATCAATTTATCCACTATCGATTATCCATTAATACAGCGATTCACCCATCAGCGTAAACACCAATCCCATCACGGACACCACAATGACAATGCTCCCGATAATACGGTTCAGCATCCAGATACCGCGTAGGTTGAATTGTGTACGGACCTTGTTGACAAAAAAGGTTATGCCAAACCACCAAGCCAAAGCACCCAATGCGATGGCCAGATATCCGGTGACAGCCTCAAACACCAGCACACCCTCACTTACAAAAGCAAAGCGGGCGAAAAGACCTACAAAAAGGAAAATAATCAGTGGATTAGAAAGTGTGACGGCAAACGCCGTTATGAAGTTATGGAAATAAGAGCCCTTATTGGTAGATACCGGCCGGATGGACTGTACCGGATTGCTGCGGAACGTATAAATGCCAAATGCCAGCAGAAGAATGCTTCCGAAAAGCTGCAGGTAAAAGATGTTCTTGTTGACATAATCAAAGACAAAACTCATCCCGTAGCCCGTCAGCAAGGCATAGGCAATGTCGCTCAGGGAGGCTCCTATCCCCGTCACAAAACCATACCACCGTCCTTTATTCAAAGTACGCTGAATGCATAATACCCCTACAGGACCCAATGGCGCAGACACAATGACGCCGATAATGAACCCCTTCCACAATATGTCAAATATGGTCTCTATCTGAATCATGACTGCAAATATCGGACTTTTTTATGAGACGAACGAATAGTGTTAACGTTTTTTCGACGGAAAAGGATTTTAAGAAGTAAAGATTATCCATTTTACATATTATTCCGCATACTTACCTCCGAACTTAACTATATCCCAAGTGACCGCTATACACCAGACCGCAGCCAACTTCATATCCCGCCGGACAGTGATACTTGCAGCGAGGAAGAGACCGGGAAAAACGCGACTTTCAAAGGCTTCGATTGAACCGGCAACCCTGCTGAAGCACGGTATGGCATACATCAGACTTTATAAAACAGAACAAAAAACGCATACAAGTAAAATTGCATGCGTTTTTTGTTTTCCTTTTTTTCTCCTCCCCACCGATTTTGCGTATCTTTGTCCCCAAGAAGAAAAGATGAAGATATTCAAAGCAGTAGCTTCAATCGTAAATCATAAAATCGTAAATCATAAAATCGTAAATCATAAAATCGTAAATCATAAAATCGTAAATATAACTATGATTCTTTTTTTCAGAACCCCATCCAAGAGCGTGATTGCCGTAGAATGCAATCACGAACTCCCCCAGGCAGACAGCGACAAACTCTGCTGGCTTTTTGGAGAAGCCACCCCCGAAAGTGAAGACAACCTGAAAGGACATTTCGTCGGCCCGCGCCGCGAAATGATTACCCCTTGGAGTACAAACGCCGTAGAAATCACCCAAAACATGGGACTGGACGGCATTATCCGCATCGAGGAATACTTTCCCGTAAAAGATGAGACTGCAGATTATGACCCGATGCTGCAACGTATGTACAAGGGGCTGAACCAGGATGTGTTTACAACCAACCGGCAGCCGGAACCGATTGTACATATCGAAGATCTGGAAGCATATAATGAAAAGGAAGGCCTGGCACTTTCCAAAGAGGAAATGGACTACCTCAAGAAAGTAGAGAAAGACCTCGGACGCCCTCTGACCGACTCCGAAGTATTCGGCTTCGCACAAATCAACTCCGAACACTGCCGCCACAAAATCTTCGGCGGGACGTTCATCATTGATGGAGTGGAACAGGAATCTTCGCTCTTCCAGATGATAAAGAAGACTACACAAGAAAATCCCAACAAGATTATCTCCGCCTACAAAGACAATGTGGCCTTTGCCGAAGGTCCGGTCATCGAGCAATTTGCCCCCGCAGACCACTCCAAGCCCGACTATTTCCAGGTAAAGGACATCAAAAGTGTCATCTCCCTGAAAGCGGAAACCCATAACTTCCCCACCACAGTAGAACCGTTCAACGGCGCGTCTACCGGTACGGGCGGTGAAATCCGCGACCGTATGGGTGGCGGTAAGGGCTCTTGGCCGATTGCCGGAACAGCCGTTTACATGACCTCCTACCCCCGTACGGAAGAAGGACGTCCCTGGGAAGAGATTTTACCGGTACGCAAATGGCTGTATCAGACTCCCGAACAAATACTAATCAAGGCCTCTAATGGAGCCAGTGATTTCGGAAACAAATTCGGACAACCGCTGATTTGCGGTTCCGTACTTACTTTCGAACATAAAGAAAAAGAAGAAGTTTACGGCTACGACAAGGTGATTATGCTTGCCGGAGGCGTAGGCTACGGCACCCAGCGCGACTGTCTGAAAGGTACCCCGGAAGCCGGCAACAAGGTGGTTGTCATCGGTGGAGACAATTACCGCATCGGTCTGGGCGGCGGCTCCGTATCTTCCGTAGATACCGGACGCTACAGCAGTGGCATCGAGCTAAATGCCGTGCAACGCGCCAACGCCGAAATGCAGAAACGCGCCTACAACGTGGTACGCGCACTTTGTGAGGAAGAGACCAATCCGGTGGTTTCCATCCACGACCACGGCTCTGCCGGACATGTAAACTGTCTGTCCGAATTGGTAGAGGAATGTGGCGGCCTAATCGACATGAGCAAGCTGCCCATCGGCGACACCACGCTGTCTGCCAAGGAAATCATTGCCAACGAAAGCCAGGAACGCATGGGCTTGCTGATTCAGGAAGAGGCCATCGAACATGTGCGCAAGGTAGCCGAACGCGAACGCGCTCCAATGTACGTAGTAGGTGAAACCACCGGTGACCATCGCTTTGCCTTCCAGCAAGCTGACGGTGTACGTCCGTTCGACCTCGCCGTAGAGCAGATGTTCGGCTCTTCTCCCAAAACCTATATGGTGGATAAGAACGTGGAACGTCACTACGAAATGCCCCAATACGAACTTTCCCAGCTACACGAATATCTCACTAATGTGCTCCAACTGGAAGCTGTGGCTTGCAAAGACTGGTTAACCAACAAGGTAGACCGTTCCGTAACAGGCAAGATTGCCCGCCAGCAGTGCCAAGGCGAATTACAGTTACCTTTGAGCGATTGCGGTGTAGTAGCTTTGGATTATCGCGGTGAGAAGGGTATCGCCACTTCCTTGGGACATGCTCCCCAAGCAGCACTTGCCGACCCGGCAGCAGGTTCTGTGCTTTCCGTCAGCGAAGCATTGACCAACCTCGTCTGGGCACCGCTTGCCGAAGGTCTGGACAGCGTTTCCCTTTCTGCCAACTGGATGTGGCCTTGCCGTTCGCAAGAAGGCGAAGATGCCCGTCTATACACAGCCGTAAAGGCATTGAGCGACTTCTGCTGTGCGCTGCAAATCAATGTGCCGACCGGTAAGGACTCTCTTTCCATGACACAAAAATACCCCGACGGCAGCAAAGTGATTTCTCCGGGCACAGTAATTGTTTCTGCCGGTGGAGAAGTGTCCGACGTTAAAAAAGTAGTTTCTCCGGTATTGGTCAACAACGAAAAGACTACCATTTATCATATAGACTTCAGTTTCGACAACCTGAAACTCGGCGGTTCTGCCTTTGCTCAAACTCTGGGTAAGGTGGGCGATGAAGTTCCCTGCGTGCAGGATGCCGAATACTTCCGCGATGCTTTTCTTGCCGTACAAGAGCTGGTCAGCAAGGGACTGATTCTTGCCGGACATGACATTTCTGCCGGTGGTCTTATCACTACCCTGCTCGAAATGTGCTTCTCCAATGTGGAAGGCGGTATGGAAATCAATCTGGATAAAATCAAGGAACAAGACCTCATCAAGATTCTGTTTGCAGAGAATCCGGGTATCGTTATCCAAGTGAGCGATAAGAATAAGGAAGCAGTGAAGCAGATTCTGGAAGATGCGGGCGTAGGCTACGTGAAGCTTGGCAAACCGACAGACGAACGTCATATTCTTGTATCGAAAGGCGATGCTACTTATCAGTTTGGCATCGACTATATGCGTGATGTGTGGTACTCTACTTCTTATCTCCTCGACCGCAAGCAGTCCATGAACGGATGTGCCAAGAAACGTTTCGAGAACTACAAGATGCAACCGGTGGAATTCGCCTTCATGCCGGACTTCAAAGGCAAGTTCTCACAATACGGCATCGACCCGAACCGCCGTACACCGTCAGGCATCCGCGCCGCCATCATCCGTGAGAAAGGAACTAATGGTGAACGTGAAATGGCCTACTCGCTCTATCTGGCGGGCTTCGATGTGAAGGACGTTACCATGACCGACCTTATCAGCGGCCGCGAGACTCTGGAAGATGTAAACATGATTGTTTACTGCGGCGGTTTCTCCAATTCCGACGTTCTTGGTTCCGCCAAAGGTTGGGCCGGTGCCTTCCTGTTCAATCCGAAAGCGAAAGAAGCACTCGACAAATATTATGCACGTAAGGATACTCTTTCGCTGGGCGTTTGCAACGGTTGCCAGCTGATGATGGAACTCAACCTCATCAATCCCGAGCTTGACAAGAAAGGCAAGATGCTACACAACGACTCTCACAAGTTCGAATCCAGACACCTGGGTGTTACCGTTCCTGCCAACCGCAGTGTAATGCTCGGCTCCTTAAGCGGCAGCAAACTGGGTATCTGGGTGGCCCACGGTGAGGGAAAATTCTCTTTGCCGTATGATGAGGACAAGTACAACGTTGTGCTGAAATACTCATACGACGAATACCCTGCCAACCCCAACGGTTCGGATTACTCCATAGCCGGATTAGCAAGTGCCGACGGACGTCATCTGGCCATGATGCCCCACTTGGAACGTGCCATCTTCCCCTGGCAGAACGGTTGCTACCCCGCTGACCGCGTGAACAGCGACCAAATCACTCCTTGGATAGAAGCATTTGTCAATGCACGCAAGTGGGTGGAAGCCAATAAGAAATGAACTGAACTTCCTTCTTTGTAGAAATGTAGCAAGCGCGGATTGACAGATAAATCCGCGCTTGTTCATTTTTCCATTCTCTGCCTTCTTTTTGCTTTTCTCGAACAAAAGCATTACTTTTGTATTTACATTCGGCTCGCTCTCAGTACAACATTCAAAAAGAAACGTTTGCCAATTATGAGAAAGTACTTCTTTTTCCACACACTGCTATTATTGCCGCTTATAAGTATTGCACAAACATACAAATACATCGGCGTCAACCGCATCCGTACCTTCAACGACAATGAGAGAGAAGGAAGCGAACGATGATAAGGAAGAGAACGAAGAGAAAGAAATAAAGTAAATTACAACATTTTGAATATGAATATATATCTTGAAGCATTCTCCATTTTCTTTAAGATAGGAGCCTTTACCATCGGCGGCGGATATGCCATGGTACCGCTGATAGAAAATGAAATCGTAACCAAGCGAAACTGGATAGCCAAAGAAGATTTCATCGACTTGCTTGCCATATCACAATCCGCTCCGGGCATCCTTGCCGTCAACATATCCATTTTCATAGGCTACCGGCTGCGGGGAATACGAGGGAGCATAATCACTGCATTGGGAACCATACTTCCTTCGCTTCTCATCATCCTCACCATAGCGCTGTTCTTTCACAACTTCAAGGACAACGCCGTTGTGGAGCGTATATTCAAAGGCATCCGCCCGGCAGTGGTTGCGCTGATTGCCGCCCCTACGTTCAGCATGGCGAAATCGGCCCGGATAAACCGATATAACCTATGGATACCGGTGGTTTCAGCATTGCTCATCTGGCTGGCGGGCTTCTCCCCCATCTGGATTATCATTGCAGCGGGCGTGGGAGGCTACTTCTTTCACAGTACAAGTATCACCAAGCATTAATTACTGATTATGATTTTCTTACAGTTGTTCTACACGTTCTTCAAAATCGGCCTTTTCGGCTTTGGCGGCGGATATGCCATGCTGTCCATGATACAAGGCGAAGTAGTCACCCGTTATGGCTGGCTTTCTCCTCAGGAATTTACCGATATCGTAGCAATCAGCCAGATGACCCCCGGCCCGATAGGCATTAATTCGGCAACTTACGTAGGCTTTACGGCCACGGGCAGCGTATGGGGATCTGTTGTCGCCACTTTTGCCGTGGTGCTCCCCTCTTTCCTACTGATGCTGACCATCAGCAGGTTCTTTCTGAAATACCAGAAGCATCCCTCGGTAGAAGCCATATTCGGCGGACTCCGTCCGGCAGTGGTGGGTCTGCTGGCCTCGGCGGCACTGGTGCTGATGAACCGGGAGAACTTCGGTTCTCCGCAGGATGACGTGCATTCTTTCGCCATCAGTTGCCTCATCTTCCTGGTAGCATTTGTAGGCACAAAGAAATATAAGCTGAACCCGATAGGAATGATTGTGGCCTGCGGAATGGCCGGACTGGTGCTGTATTGAGACGATTCACGAAAACCGGTTATAAGGTTAACAAAACTATCATAATTTCTTCCCGAAAACGCCGTTCCGCCTTCACTCTGCCTTCGCTTTACCTTCGTTTCTAGGAATCGAAATAAAATGAGGCCCGATTTTTAACGCATCGACCCGATTATCGGGCATTAATTGGCGGTCTGGGGCGTGCGTTATACCGATATTATCGCGCAGTGCATTCTTCGGACAGGCTTGGCTCTCGCGTATTTCCTTCGTGCCGCCTGCCCTTACGGGCAAGAAGGCCGGAGGGAACAGAAAGGGCTTGGCAGCCGCCGTCTCCTAGAGTTTGATTTTTTTTCCTACGGATTTCGACTCATTGTGCAGACGGTCAAGGGCGGTCACCACGTAGCGATACTTCGTCTTTCCGTCTTCATAAGGAAGCTTATAGAAATTATCACGCGTGATGGCTACGATGTGTGAAGGGTCGTCTATATCCACTGCCTCTTTGGCGCCGAAGCGATAGACCACGTATCGGACGGCGCGGTTCATTTCTTCTTCGTACTTGGGAGCTGTCCAGAAGAGGATGTAGCCGTCTTCCGTCCACACCGGTTTCAGTCTGCGTACCTTTGCCGGAGCTTCGTTGTCCATAAAATCGAAAACGGGAGGCAATGCCGGATATTTATGATATTCGGCAATCAAGGCATCGCGATACTTGCCGACATTCTCGATAACGGCGCTGGCAGGCCATTGGCAACTGCCGCCGATGGTTTGATAGGCGCGCTGCAGGGCCATCTTGCGGGGAAGTTGATTCATCGAGGGGTTCTTGGGATCGGCATTCTGCACAGTGTTCATCACGGACTGGCCGATAAACAAAGGGCGATTTTCCGTATTCTTGGCCCACCACTTCACCAAAGCCTCATAATCGGCAACTGGATGTCCTATATGCCAATAAATCTGAGGAATATTATAGTCTATCCAACCTTCGCGGGCCCACAACAACACATCCGCATAAAGATCATCGTAGTTTTGCAACCCCCGGGTCTTACTGCCAAGCGGGTCACTACTCTCGTTCCGGTAAATGCCGAACGGAGAAACCCCGAACTTCACCCACGGCTTGATTTCACGAATCGTCTCATGCAGTTTCTTAATCAGCATATTCACGTTGTTCCGGCGCCAGTCTCCCTTATTGCCGAATCCTCCGCCCAAACGTGCAAAACTCGCATCGTCGGGGAAATCCTTTCCCTTAACGGGATAAGGATAAAAGTAATCGTCCATATGGATGGCATCCACATCATAGCGAGAAACGATGTCGCTCACCACCATGCAGATATGCCGGCGGCTCTCGGGCAGTGCCGGGTCGAAATACAACTGGTCACCGTAAGTGACAAACCATTCTGGATGGATATTGTACACATGATTGGGAGCCAACTCACTCTTCAAGGTTGTCTTCGTGCGATACGGATTAATCCACGCATGAAACTCCATACCACGTTTATGACATTCATCAATCATAAACTGCATAGGATCCCAATAGGGTTCGGGTGCTTTGCCCTGCACTCCGGTAAGGAAGCGGCTCCACGGCTCCAGCCTGGAGGCATACAGAGCATCCGCTTCGGGACGTACCTGGAAGATTATGGCGTTGATTCCCGCCTCCTGCAGGGAATTCAGCTGCCCTGTCAGATTCTGTTTCAGCTTTTCGGCAGGCATTCCGCGGAACTGTCCGTTAACCGACTGTATCCATGCCGCACGAAATTCACGTTTAGGATAGGCCCCCTTCGTCTGTACTTGAGCAAACACTCCGCCTGCCGTCAGCAGCGACAAAAGACATAGGCATAAAATGGATTTTATTCTCATACTTACGGTCAATAAATTTTCAATATCTTTTATATTTAAGAAGCGAAATTAATTCTTTTGTCCTAAGTATACCGGTAGAGAGCGAAAAGTATAACAAATCTTAACCAAGAGTGTCTTTCCTCTCCAACAAATCCACTTTTTGCCTTGTCCGATTGTTACAATTCAACTAGCAAACATTATCTTTGCACCTTGTAAACCACCGAACCAACCTACAGATATGGCAGAAAATACATCAATTATCATAAAGGGAGCCCGTGTCAATAACCTCAAGAACATTGACGTAGAGATTCCCCGCAACAAACTCGTAGTCATCACCGGACTGTCTGGTTCCGGAAAATCCTCACTGGCTTTCGATACATTATACGCCGAGGGGCAACGCCGCTACGTGGAGAGCCTGAGCAGTTATGCCCGTCAGTTTCTGGGGCGTATGAGCAAGCCCGAATGCGATTTCATCAAAGGAATTCCACCTGCCATTGCCATTGAGCAGAAGGTAAGCAGCCGTAACCCGCGCTCCACCGTGGGCACCTCCACCGAAATATACGAATACCTGCGGCTGCTCTACGCACGTGTCGGGAAGACCTTCAGCCCGGTTGGCGGACAAGAAGTGAAGAAACACTCGGCAGAAGACATCGTGAAGTGCATGCTGGAATATCCGGAAGGAACCAGATATACCGTACTCGCCCCGATATTGCTACGCGAAGACCGCACGCTGCAACAGCAACTGGAGATAGACATGAAGCAAGGTTTCACCCGCCTGGAAGTAAACGGTGAAATGATGCGCATCGACGAATACCAGCCGAAAACCGGAGATACCGTTTTTCTGCTGATTGACCGTATGACAGCCTCCTCGGAAAAGGATTCCGTCAGCCGCCTCACCGACTCGGCCGAAACAGCCATGTACGAGGGAGACGGCTCCTGCCTGCTGCGCTTCTACCGGCCCGACGGAGGTACCAGCCTCTATCGTTTCAGCACCAAATTCGAAGCAGACGGCATCGTCTTCGAAGAACCGAACGACCAGATGTTCTCCTTCAACTCTCCCATCGGCGCATGCCCCGTGTGCGAGGGATTCGGACGAGTCGTCGGCATTGACGAGCATCTCGTGATACCCGACCGTTCTTTGTCCGTCTACGACGGCGCTGTAGTATGCTGGCGAGGCGAAAAGATGGGCGAATGGAGGGATATGGTGATACACGGAGCCGAGAAAGCCGGATTCCCCATATTCACTCCCTATTACGAACTGACCGACGAGCAACGCCGGATGCTGTGGGAAGGGACACCCTACTTTGAGGGCATCAACGCCTTCTTCAAGATGGTACAGGAAAACCAGTACAAGATACAATATCGCGTGATGCTGGCACGATATCGCGGAAAGACGCTCTGCCCCAAATGCCACGGCACCCGCCTGAAACCCGAAGCGAACTACGTACGCGTGGGAGGACGCAACATCTCTGAACTGGTAGATTTGCCCATCACCGAGCTGAAGCTCTTCTTCGACAACCTGAAGCTGGACTCGCATGACACCGACATAGCCCGACGCATCCTGACAGAAATCAACAGCCGCATACGCTTCTTATTGGATGTCGGTCTGGGATACCTCACGCTGAACCGCCTCAGCAACTCGCTCTCCGGTGGCGAAAGCCAGCGAATCAACCTCGCCACCTCGCTGGGCAGCAGCCTGGTGGGCAGCCTATATATTCTTGACGAACCGAGCATCGGCTTGCATAGCCGCGACACGGACAAACTGATACATGTGCTCCGCCAGCTGCAACAGTTGGGCAATACGGTAGTGGTAGTGGAACACGACGAAGAGATTATCCGCGCTGCCGACTATATCATCGACATCGGTCCCCGAGCAGGCCGCTTGGGAGGAGAAATCGTCTACCAAGGAGACATGAAAGACCTTCGGAAAGACAGCGACAGCTATACCGTGCGCTATCTGCTGGGAGAAGAAACAATCCCCCTGCCGGAACACCGTCGACCATGGAACAACTACATAGAGATAAAAGGTGCCCGCGAAAACAATCTGAAGGGCGTAGAGGCACGCTTCCCGCTGAACGTAATGACCGTAGTCACCGGAGTCAGCGGTTCGGGCAAGAGCACGCTAGTACGCGACATCTTCTACCGCGCCCTGAAACGAGAGTTGGATGAATGCAGCGAACGCCCGGGCGAGTTCACCTCCATCGGAGGAGATTTGCAGAACCTGCGCAATGTAGAGTTTGTTGACCAGAATCCTATCGGGAAGTCATCGCGAAGCAATCCCGTGACCTACATCAAGGCCTACGACGAAATCCGTAAACTATGGGCAGACCAGCCACTTGCCAAGCAGATGGGATACAGTGCCGGACACTTCAGCTTCAACAGCGAAGGCGGCCGTTGCGAGGAATGCAAGGGTGAGGGCACCATCACAGTGGAGATGCAATTCATGGCAGACCTCGTATTGGAATGCGAATCTTGCCATGGCAAACGCTTCAAGGCGGACACTTTGGAAGTGAAGTTCCACGACATGAATATCTACGACGTATTGGAGATGACCGTAAACCAAGCCGTCGAATTCTTTACGCAACACGGACAGAAAAAGATTGTAAAGAAACTGCAACCCCTGCAGGATGTAGGGTTGGGATATATCAAACTGGGGCAGGCCTCCTCCACCCTCTCCGGTGGAGAGAACCAGCGCGTGAAGCTCGCTTTCTACCTCAGCCAGGAGAAAGCGGACCCGACCATGTTCATCTTCGATGAACCGACCACCGGACTACACTTCCACGACATCAAGAAGTTGCTCGAGGCATTCGACGCCTTGATACGCCGCGGACACAGCATTGTCATCATCGAGCACAACCTGGATGTGGTGAAGTGCGCAGACCACGTGATAGACCTTGGACCCGAAGGAGGAGACAAAGGAGGAAACATCGTAGCTACCGGTACACCGGAGGAGGTGGCGAAGTGTGCGGCAAGTTATACGGGACAATTCTTGCAAGAGAAATTACACCCCTCGCTTCCTTAAATAGAACACAGAGGCACAGAGACACAGAGATATTAAATTCAAGGAAAAAGAATAAAACTCCGTGCCTCCGTGTCTTTGTCTTAATCAGCAGGATTTAACATGTTAAGAATTTCCTTTACCTACTCACACTACACACTGACAACCTATTAACTATATAAAATAAAAATTACATAAAACCACATATAGCATATTTACTCTATAAAAACACTCACAAATAACTCTGTATTACGACAAATCCACACAGCCTAGCTAAAATGTCTATACATTATACATAAAAGCAAACTTTTTAAGCCGATTAATCAGAATTTGCAGAAGCAATAGATAACAAACAACGGTGCCTTCCATTGAAAGTACCTCATAAAAACCATGTGGGAAATGGCAATATATATCAAATTTAAAAAGGCTGAATAATCAAGCTTTTGCAGCAATTTTTATACCAAAAGCACAATACGTCAGATATAAAACACAAGCTAATGTAACTATAGCTCCACCAATGACACCTACAGTACCAATAGCAAAGCCTATAACCGGGGCAACAACTCCACCACCAGCGACCGCCGTTATCATCAGACCGGAAATTTGATTCGCTTTCTCTGGACAAGCCTGCAAAGCCATTGAATAAATAATAGAGAAAACTGATGAAGCAAAAAAGCCTACTGCACCAATACAAACTACATTCACCACATCCTTTTCCACTCTTATTAAAACTAACAGCGCAACAACACAAGCTACAATATTATACGGAAATATTTCATTTCTGCAATACGGGTCAACAAGAACGCCCCCAACAAAGCACCAATTGTACGACTGAGAAAATAGGCTTGAGGAGCAAATTTTACTTGCTCATCAGACCATCCAAAACGGATAGACATAAGTTTCGAACTAATAAAGTTTATCGCCACATCCACGCCTACAATAAAAAAATCCTAAAAACAGTAAGAAACTGTTTAAAAATTACACAATAATTTTGTTAAGCATGATTTTGCAGAAAGCAAGTTGAACCATAGGCTCTG